>NZ_PTFE01000006.1:0-155261 GCF_002936975.1 Bradyrhizobium sp. AC87j1 | reverse complement strand
CAACCTCGTGCATATCCTTTATGTGAAGATCGATAATGTCACCGAATGTACGAGCCCGCACAGCAACCTTCGGTTTGGGTGATCCGCTGCGGTCAATATTGCGCTCCATGGCGAGCGCCCAGTCCTCCCATCCTTGCGGCGCACCTGCACGCGCCAGTTCCCGGAAGGCAATTGAGTGAGCTGGTGGCACCCATGATGGATTTAGCGAGAGTTCAAGTCTTTCAATTGGTTAGACTGCGGCATGTGCACGACGTGTGCACCGGGAGGTCAAAAAAATCTCATGGCGGCCAATCTGAGCTGTGAGCAGGCCTTCTGAGTGGGGTAGGGCCGCGTCAGGGTAGTGGCGGCCGCTACCATCTGCCGAATGCACAGCGCGGGCCACGTTCCCGACGCACGCTGGCTCCGCTCGCGGTCAAATGGAGCACAATGAACAAGGGCACGACCTTCTTCTCTCGCTACGATCGCTTGCCGCTGTGAGCAATATTGCCGTCTAGGACCGGATCGCTATGACCGTCCAGCAGCGAAGCGCGGTGCACTGCTCAAGTTCGAACGACAGCATTCCAATGCCCATTGAGGCACGGGTGAACCTGGTGCGCGAGGCTCGTATCTCCTTGCATGATATCGGTCACTACAAGCGAAGCCGGAATCACGTCACGGGATCAGGTGTCCCTGCACAGGCATGGCCGGACTGGTTTTCGCCGACGAGCCGGATCTGGATCGATGCCTTCAACGAGGGGGCGGTCTATTCGCCGGACGGCGTGGTCATTCAGTTCGACAATGGAGCGATCTGGCAACGAGGCTTGCCGCCGCTCCGACGCAGGTAGAACGCTGCATCGGCCATTCGGCATCGACCTAATCCGTGCATAGCGCGCGGCTCGTTCCTGGCAACACTAGGCGGAGTCCGATCTTCTTGTGCGGTGACCGTCTCCCTTGCTGGGGGAGTGCGCATTCTGAACTTGCTCAACTTTCAAGGCGTCGCTGGCGGCGGCGCCTTTTGCTTGTCGCGAGCATGGCTGACTATGCAAAAACGGCAAGAACACCAATCCGCACATCGGGAAAATGTGGCATGGGAGGCACAGTCTCCCGCTAAAGATGCATAAGCTGGGAAAGCGCCGATTCCGCATAGACGTGCTGTGGTAGCATCTGCTCGTTTTCCGAGTCCTCACGCGGCCGGATTGTTCTTCGGCTGTGGAGGGCAGTAGAAGAGTGGGGATCGCCAGATGCAGATAAAGGTCGGGACGTCGGTATCGACGGCTGGTTTTGTTTGGCGGTTGGGCGCGGCGGCAATTGCCGCCTTACTCATGCTCCCCAATGATGCGGCGCGAGCCGATGAAGGCGGCGTCAGCTTTTGGATCCCCGGATTTTTTGGCAGCCTCGCGGCCGTTCCCCAACAGGCGCCGGGCTGGTCGGTGACCTCGGTCTATTATCACACTTCGGTTTCCGCCGGCGGCGACGTGGCGCGGGCGCGCGAGATCACGATTGGTCGCTTTCCTGCGAATCTGACGGCCAACGTGAACGCGAACGTCAATGCGAATGTGGATCTTGGCTTGTTGGCCGGGACCTACACTTTCGCCACACCGGTGCTGGGTGGGCAGGCCTCTGCCAGCCTGTTGACGGTCTACGGCTCCAACTCCACGTCGCTGGCGGGATCGCTTACGGGAGCATTGACGCTCCCGGGCGGCGGAACGCTCCCCTTCTCGCGGTTCGACAGCATCGACAGCTCGCTCATTGCATTCGGTGACCTGATCCCGCAATTCGCGCTGCGCTGGAATGCCGGTGTCAACAATTACATGACCTACATTACCGCCGACCTCCCGGCCGGCGCCTACCAGTCGACCCGCCTTGCGAATTTGGGGATTGGGCACTGGGCTATCGACGCGGGCGGCGGCTACACCTATTTCGATCCGAAGACCGGGCATGAATTTTCGGCGGTGCTGGGATTCACCTACAACTTCGTCAACCCGTCCACTCAATATCAGAACGGCGTCGACATGCACCTCGACTGGGGCGCGTCGCAATTCCTGACCAAGCAGTGGCAGATCGGCCTCGTGGGCTACCTTTATCAGCAGATCGGTTGCGACAGCGGCTCCGGCGATCGCGTCGGCTGCTTCCGGTCGCGGGTGGTCGGCGTCGGACCGCAGGTTGGTTACATTTTCCCGGTCGGAGACATGCAGGGATATCTGAACCTGAAGGCCTACGGCGAATTCGCCAATGAAAATCGGCCAGCAGGCTGGAATGTCTGGCTGACGTTCAATCTTCAGCCTGCGGCGGCAACGCCGCCTACGTCCTCAAGGCCGAGGTTCACGAAATAGAAGCGCAGGTGCCACCCATCTTTGTGACGAATTGAGCATCTGGTTGAATTGATCCTGAACCAGGCGATGAGCTGGGCGGATCTCGCACGGGATGAAGGCGCACAGAACAAAGCTATTGCAATCAAGTCGACGGCGGCAGCGCATGAAGTGGATTGCAGGCAGGCGACGATGGTGGATCATTCCCGCGGGCGTGGTCATCGCCTACCTGATGCTGGCCTATGTCGTACTGCCTGCATTGTGGAGCCATCACGAACGCGAGCCGGGCCTCGCTTCCTTGCCCATGGTAACCCGTACCGCGAGCGGCATCCCGGGCGATGCGCTCAATGTCGGACTCGTCGGCAGCAAAGAAGATGTGCTGCGCGCCATGCATGCAGCCGGTTGGTTTCCGGCCGACCCAATCACATTGCGCTCCAGCATTGAAATCGTCGGCAGCGTGGTGCTCGATCGGCCATACCATGATGCGCCTGTGAGCCCGCTTTACTATGACGGAAAAAAGGAAGAGCTCGCCTGCGAGAAGCCGGATGGCAGGAGCGCTGATAGACGGCATCACGTCCGGCTTTGGATGGTCCTTGGAAAAGGAAGCGTTGGCCGTCCGGTCTGGCTGGGTTCGATCACGTTCGATCGCGGCGTCGGTCTCAGTCACGATACGGGGCAGGTGACCCATCACATCGCCCCCGACATCGATGCCGAACGTGACCTGCTAATGCGGGATTTGCGGGAGGCAGGTATGGCACAAGACTTCTTCCAGATCTCCGGAACCGGCCCGACCTTGTTCGGCCGAAACGGCGAAGGCGATCTGTACTATACGGATGGAGAAATCCACGTCGCCACGCTGGTCGTCGATGGTGCCAGGCGAACAGAAGCGCCAGTGACGATGCCCCCACCACCGCTGATAGCCCTGAAGGACCGGGTCTGGCACGGCATCCGCAGCGCGCTCAGCCAATGATCGCGACGGTCTCCTCGGCCATTCACTTCAAGCGTGCGCGAAGATCGTCGGTGAGGCGGTTTAGTTCACGGTCATTCGGGACGAGGCGAGAGAGCCGCTCAGCATATTCGAGTGCGGCACCGATGTTTCCGGAATCGCGGCTGAACGTGACAAGGGCAGACAGGCTGTCGCGATCGTCTGGATGCCGGACCAGGTTGGCCTTCAAGACTTCAATTGATTCACCGACGCGGCCCGACGAATGCAGCGCCACGGCGTACACGTAGGCGTAGCGCGACCGGTCAGGTTCGAGTTCGCTTGCGGTCTGGAATTCGCTGAGCGCGTCGTTCGGTCGTTTCTGCCTGATAAGGGTGAGCCCCAGAGCATGGTGCAAGCCGCCGTCGTGCCGTGAAGACGTGATCGCTGTTCTCAGGATGCTTTCTCCCTCGCCATCCCGGCTGAGTTGCCGGTATAGGTCCGCCAGATTGATCGCCGCGGGCGTGTATTGGGGGCTGAGCCGAAGGGCTGCCTTGTATTCGCTCTCTGCATCGGTTGTCAGCCCGCGGCGCGCATGGAAGTTTCCAAGCGCCGAGCGGGCTTCGGGCCGGTCCGCGTTGAGGCGTTGCGCCGCAATGAACTCGGCCGCGGCCCGCTCAAACGCTGCGCGGTCGGAGGCGGGCTGGTTGGCAGTAGGCACGGCGGCCAAAACGGACATCGCCCTGATACGAACGCCGCGGCTTGGATCGGATAGAAGCGACGAGACAAGCGGCCAGATCCGGTCGCCCGGAAGGCCATCGAGCATGTCAAGCGCTGCGACCCGCACCATTGGATCGGGATCGGCCAATTCCTTGCGGGCGAGTTCAATATTCGCAGGCGAGACCCGCGAATGAAGTTCGCTGAGAGCGCTCGCACGCGCGATTGCCGGCGCTGTGGGACTGGCCGCCACCACAGCCAGCAGCGCGGCCGCGTCGCTTCGGTCGGTCCAGGACGCCTGGAATGCCTCGGCGTAGTTCTGGAAACCTTTTCGGACAGGCCCGTGCCAGCGCTCGATCGCGTCGGCCGCCCATTGTGCGGATTTGTCGGTATGGCAGTTGTTGCAGGCATTTGGGGTGCCAAGCTTCACGGAGAGATCCGGCCTCGGAATTCGAAGGCTATGGTCGTGCCGCTTGTCGACCACCATGTAGGTGCTGACAGGCATATGACACGACGCGCAAGTCAGTGCCGGCGTTACGCCCTCGTGGCGATTATGTGAGGCAACTTCATATCGGTCGGAGACGTGGCATTGCAGGCAAACGCCATCGCCTGGAGCGCGGAGTTTCGCGGCGTGAGGTTCATGGCAATCGCTGCAAGTGACGCCGGCCGCGAACATCTTGCTCTGCTTGAACGGGCCGTAATTGTACACCTCGTCGCGCATCTGCCCGTCGGCATGATACAGGCCGCGAGCAAGGAGAGCGACGGCGTGCGTGTCGGATAAGGGTTGTCCCGGCACCCAATCTTCGGAGAATTCGCCGCGTCGCGCGTGGCACAGCCCGCAGGTCTCGACCTCTCTACGTGTTACCGCAGCCGTGATGCCGCGTTGCGGATTGCCGGTCTTCGGCTCGGGGTGCCAAGTGACGCCGTTACGCTCGTTCAGCAAGGCGGTCAGTCCTTTGCGCGGGTCATCATCTTTTCCAAACCAGCTTCGCTGGCTGCGCGCCCAATCGATGTGGCGGGAGCCCTTGCCGTGGCACGCCTCGCAGCCAACGCTGATTTCCGTCCATGTCGTGTGGAAACGATCATTGGTAGCGTCGTAGTTCTTCTGCACGCCGGTTGAATGACATTCCGCGCACATGAAATTCCAGTTTTGATTGAGGCTGGTCCAATGCAGCACGTCGTCGTGCTTGATCTCCTCATTGGGATAGAGATGAAACCAGCGTTGACCGCCCTGGTCCTTCGGCCGGCCATCCCAGGCGATTGAAAGCGCCTGTACGCGGCCATCTGGGAATTCGATCAGATATTGCTGCAAGGGATCAATGCCGAAGGTGTATTTCACTTCGAAGGTCGCAAGCTTGCCGTCCGGGCCGTCGGTTTCGACGAAGAACTTGTCGTCCTTTTTGAAAAACCGCGAATGCACGCCGAAATAGTCGAACCTGGCATTATCGAAATTGCCGAGCACGGAAGCGGCCGTGGCGTGCTGCATGGCATGCTTGTGCTGAGATTCCTTCCACAACGCGGTTTCGGCCTGGTGGCACCCAGCGCAGGCTTCGCTGCCGACAAAGGCCAGGGCAGGGGCCGCGCTTCGGGGGCGAAGCACTTCGGGCAAAGGCAATCCGCCGCCCAGGAACAACAGGACCAGGCCACCAACGGCGATCACGCCGACCGCTGCCAGTGACACGAATAGCGGCTTCGAGCGGGAAGCGGCGCTCCGAGCGTTGTCCGTCTTGCCGAGGCTTGGCTTCGAAGTGCCCACGCGCGGAGGGGGCTTGTCAATCTTGCCGGTCGTGCCCTTGTTGCGCGCCACTGGCTCTGCCCTTTAGGACCTGCGATCCTCAGAGCTTGATCAATATGGGCCAATTCGGGCTATGCAGATTCGGCAACGAGCACGGTGATCGGCGCTAATTCTTATTCCGATTCTTGCTCGCGCCCCTCAAGGCCGGTGTTGGTGACAATGTCGCTGGGTCGGTCATCTGCATGCAAGTCAAAAGGTCAACATAGCTGCCCGTTCCCAAAAGCGTCGCTTCGGCCGCGCAGCGGTCGCGAACGGAAGCAGAATAATTTGACCAGATGGCGGCAAGCTGCTGTTGCGCAGAATTCTCGTCGCGCATGCAATTCTCAACTGATTGAGGAAGATCGAGGTTCATGGCCTTGTCCGTGGCCGCCGTTTCTTTGCAGGTCCTTTCGACGTTGATAACAGGCACCACATCTCCGACGGGTATCACAAATGGACCGCCAAGTTGAGTGACCAGTGCGAGTGATAAGAACGCGCCGTTCATTGGAGGCTCCTTCCGACGATCTCGTTGTGCGTTGGGGGCGCTCTTTTTGAGAGCGCCCCCATCTTGAAAGGTCGGGCTATCACTGCCCTTGATGTTGTTTGATAGCTTGCTCAACTTCCCTTTTTACGGCTTCAAGGTTGAAGCTCGCCGGCGCCTGCATCGGTGGGTACTCGATGGCCGTTTGCGCCAATTTGGCGACCTCCTGTTGCACAAGCACGAAGCGCCAGAATTCGCGGGCCATGAAATCATTCATGTAACCTCCGCCCATATTGTTCAGGCTTTCACCGCGGATTGAGGGTGTCCGCTCAAACGGATCCTGGCGGATGTTGACCATGGTTGGCATATCGGTCGTGTCTTTTTCGCCCGGCCACCCGTGTGGCTGTTGGAAGAACTGGAACTTGAAGTTGTCGTGGCGAAGGGCACCGAGATGCGGACCGGCGAAATAGAAGATCTCATGGCGCTTCGATGGGCCCTTGCCGGTGAGCAGATCCATCTGATTGTAGCCGTCGAGGTGGTTCTTGTAGGTGCGGCCCTCCAGCGTCACGCCCTTGAGAAGCTGCTCGGTAATATTCGGGTTTCCTGCCGCAGCAGTTAGTGTCGGGAACCAATCGAGCCCGGAGACTATTCCATTCTCGACCGAACCCGGCTTGATGCGGCCTGGCCAGCGAATGATGGCCGGCACGCGGAAGCCGCCTTCATAGCTGGTCCCTTTGGTGGCCTTGAACGGGGTCATGCCGCCATCCGGCCAGGTAAACACCTCGGCGCCATTGTCCGTCGTGAAGATGACGATGGTGTTGTTGGTTTCACCGATGTCGTCGATATGTTTGAGCAGAGCGCCGACGCTGTCGTCCATCTGCGCAACGCCGGCTTCCTCGAGACCGTAGTTCGTCTCGTTGTTCTGCATCGCGCTGTACTTCTTCGACAGGAACGTCCAGACGTGCATGCGCGTCGTGTTGTGCCAGACGAAGAAAGGTTTGCCGTCGCGCTTGGCCTTGTCCATGAAGTCACTGGAGGATTTGACCAAAACCTCGTCGAAGGTGGTCATGTCGTACTTCGCCTTCAGGAACGGCAGATCATGCATATTCGGTACGTTCTGCATGTCGGGAAACGGCGGCAGCGGCCCCTCGTCGACGATCCGTTGCTTGCCGATCTTGCCCCAGCGCGGCATTTCGGCGGTGTCGTCCTTGTCCGTCGCGTAGCTGTGGACCAGGCTGCGGGGGCCGTACTTGTTGTAGTAGTCCTGGTTGACCGGGAACGAGTACCAGTACGGGTCAGACATTGCGTCGAGGTGATACAGGTAGCCAAAGAATTCGTCGAAGCCATGCACAGTCGGCAGATATTTGTTGAGATCGCCGAGGTGGTTCTTGCCGAACTGCCCGGTGGCGTAGCCGAGCGATTTGAGGGCGGTGGCGAGCGTCACTGCCTGGTCCGGAATGCCGACGTCGGCACCGGCCTGACCGACAGTCGTTAACCCCGTGCGGATCGGCAACTCGCCAGTGATGAAGTTGGCGCGCCCCGCCGTGCAGCTCGCTTCGGCATAATAGTCGGTGAACATCATGCCTTCAGATGCCAGCTTGTCGAGGTTTGGCGTCTTGCCGGACATCATTCCGCGGTGGTAGGCGCCGATGTTGAACCAGCCAACATCGTCACCCATGATCACAAGGATGTTTGGTTTCCGTTCCTGCTGGGCGGAGGCAGGAATGCTCGCCATTGTCGTGACGGTACTCAGCACGGCAAGAGCGCCCCAGATTGTTCTGAACATTCTCATGGTGGCCTTCCTTGGTGTCGGCTGCTGAAGCGCGGGCCGCAGCCTTCGCCCATTTCACCCACCAACCGATCTTGCCCCGATCGACGGAGATCACACTTCGGCAACACGGTCGGACGCCTCGCGGACGGGAAATTGGTCGAAACGCTCTGGATGCGCTATGTACTTTCGGCAAGTTATTGGAACGCGAAGATGCATTTCCAATCATTCTTCATGCTGATCACGTTCCAACCGTTCTTCTTCGCGTCGTCATAGAGCACGGGGGTGAACCTGCCGACCTTCTGTCGGGCAGACCTTGCGCCGGGCCGTAGGCCCCGCTCTTGGCCAATACCTGATCGAGGTTGAACGTCTCTGCCGCTTGCAGTGGCGGGAACTGCCTGAACGTCTCAATGTGCTTCAGCCACAACTGCTGACCGATTTCGGCCGTCCGTTTGGCTGCTAGCTCGGAAGTAGCCGCTCACTGCCTGCGATGTCAGAGTTGGGGCCAAGAGCAGTCGTTGGGGGGCCCCTCTGACCACGCGCCAGGTACCTTGAAAGATTCCGAATCTGCATAGCCGGCGACGCTAGCCGGACATTAACTTGGTACGCTTCTCGGCAGACTAAGCGGCCCAATCAGGCCGCCATTCTTCAGGCTGTCAATGCTGAGCCTAGAGCCAACTGAAGGGAGTTACCCATGACTTGGAAGATTTTGTCAGCCACTGTGCTGTCGGCCGCTCTCCTGACTGTGGCCTCGCCAATCACGGCCCAGGAGAGCGAAAAAGAAACAAACGCGCGAGCGGCGTGTTTCAAGGAAGCTCATGCGGCGGCCGCGAGGCAGGGCCAAGCCTCTACCCTTCCGCAGGGCGATGCTGGGCAATATGCGTATGATGCCTACGTCTCATGCTGTAAGAGAGTGGGAATCAGACCCTGAGCCAGAAGCATCTTACGCTTGATGGTCGCTAACATCTCACACCGAAGAATCAAGCAGCGCTTTCGCTTCCGGAAGCGCTGTGTGTGAGTTGGGGCATGAAGGTCATGAGTTTCGGTGTGCCTACCTTGACCGCGCCAGATGCTCGCGATGTCAAGCGCGGCTCTCAATTCCAACTGGCGCGCGTCTTGGCCTTGCGCAACAATTGCAAGCGCTGTTTCGAGCAAGGATTCCCACTCGGCTCCAGCATTTGATGCATTGCCGAGAAGCAGTTTGCCAATCTTTCTGTCTCGGCCCCCAATGATGGCTCTCAGATCTTCCGGTTGACACGTGCGGAGAAGTCCCGTCGAGCCGACGAGATCGCAGAACATCACCGTGAGTTGCCGACGCCCAGCAGCGTCGGCGAGGATACCAGCGCTCGGCGATGACCAAGATGATCTCGCCTATTCTAGATTCGGTATCAATCGCGCCCACAATGCGTTACTCCGGCGCAAACGACCGAAGATGACGGATGCGGCGGCGGTAACTCCCGATGGTACGTGCCGCCCTCCGAAGCGCACTGTGCGCGCGTTATGGGCAGACCCAGGCGCCGTAGGCGTTACGATAGCAGCCGTTGTTGTAGCCGTAGGCTCCGTAATAGCCGGTCGCCGCCGCACCCACCGCTGCCGCCCCTACCGCTGCGCCAACCGCCGCTCCACGATAGGGATATCCTCCGCGCCAAGCGACGCCGCGATAAGCCGCTCCACGATAAGCCGCCCCACGATAGGCGCCGCCGCGATAAGCCACGCCACGCCCCGCTACAGTGCCCCCTCGGAAATGTGCCGCGCCGCCATGAAAGCCTCCAGCATGGAAGCCGCCACCGCGGAAACCACCACGGGCGAGCGCGTCGTCGGGGACTAAGGTTGCGCCTACAAGGACGGTGGCTGCAAAGCCAATCAAAGCCTTATGCAACATTGGTCATTCTCCTTAAAACTGAATGCTTGGCAGCGGCCCTCTACATGCGCATGGGTTTTCGCCGCGCGTTGGACCTTGGCCAATCATGCCGGCCTGGAATGGCGGACCGCACGGTCGGCCTTGCGCCCCGCTATAATTTGTATGTCGATTCCCACTCTTTTGGTTTCGCGCGAGGCAACAGAACCGTAGTCCGACATTGTCGGCGGCAGCAGCGTAGCTGGCTATGCGTTTCCGGCAGAATTCACGCATGCGCTCTTCAACAAACTCTGCTCTGCGGCTTGCGCGCTTCTCCGAGAGTCCGAATCTGCATAGTCAGCACTGCGAACCAAAATTAGCTTTGGATGGCTTATCGGAAGGCAAATTGTCCTGACATACCTCCGAGTGCCATTATGCAATCAAGAGCCGGGCAACCTATATCGGCATCCGCACCACGGAGCAGTTGATCGCGATCGCCCGTTCCGACATCAGCAAGCAGGAGCAAAACCTCAGAATAGCAAAGGCAAAATACACTGGGGGCGGTAGCAGTGAACGCGACGTCTTTCAGGCGACTAACGTTCTCGAGCAGACGCGAGCAGCGATTCCGCAGTTGACCAACCAGTTGCAACAGGGAGAGAACGCGCTCTGTGTGCTGCTCGGCATCCCACCCGTTTCGCTGGCGGGGCTGCTCGCCCGGTCGAGAGGCAGGATACCTGTACCACCCAGCACGATCGCAGTCGGAATCCCGGCGGATCTGTTCCGCCGCCGGCCCGACGTTCGCACTGCCGAGCTTGCCGTGCTGGCGCAGAACGCGCAGATTGGCGTGGCCGAGGCGCAGCTCTATCCGGCCATCAGCATCACCGGCACGTTCGGAGGCGCGGCCAGCACCGCCAACGGCCACAACCTGGGCCAACTCGTCAGCTCCAGGGGCATGACCTATGCCGCCGGTCCGTCGTTTCAATGGAATATCCTGAACTACGGGCAGATCACCAACAACGTGCGTCTGCAGGACGCCAAGCTGCAACAGCTGTTGGTCGATTATCAAAACACCGTCCTCAAAGCACAGCAGCAGGTGGACGACGGCATTTCCGCCTTCCGGCAGTCGCGCCTGCAGGTCGGATACCTGCGCAAGAGCGCCGAAGCTGCGCGCGGCGCCTTGAGAATTGGGACGGAGCAGTACGAGCAAGGGGCGACAGATTTCACGACCGTGCTGACTGCCGAGCAGAATTTGTTTCAGGCGGAGAGCAGCGTGGCGGCAGCTTTGGCCAATGTTGCACTCGGTGCGACCGCGATCTATCGCGCGCTCGGGGGCGGATGGCAGATACGGGAGGACAGCTATTCCGTGACCGCCGCGACGCGCGACCAAATGCGAGCGCGGACCAACTGGGGAGAGCTGTTGGCGCCGGCCGGCCAGCCGCAACCGCCGGCTCCGGGCCTTCCTTCACCCGCAGATATTGGACCGACAGTCCGGCCGCCCGAGTGGTGAATGCGTCAGGCCGATGCGGCAGAATCCTGTGCTCCAGGCTGCCGAGCGCGTTGCAGCGTGGTCGAAGGCGATTCACCGAAGGTGGTGCGATACGTCACCGAAAAACGGCCAAGCTCCAGGAACTGATGATTTCGGGCGACTTCAGCGACGCTCGCCTTTGAGGGGTCGGCTCGCTGCAGCGCGGCGCGAGCCTTGTTCAAGCGCTGCAATAAAAGATATCGTGTAGGGCTTACGCCAAGAAACTCGGCGCAACACATTCGCAATGTTCGCTCGGCCACGCCGATCTCCGCACAAAGCGTTGGCATGTTGAGCTTCTGATCAATGCGTTTGCTCAGCGTTTCCTCGAAGCGAACCATGACAGCGGCATGATGATGTCTCCCCCTGGAATGGTCGTCCGCCTCGTTGGCAGCCAGGCAATGGGTGATGGCGTGGAGCATTTCCTGCTCCAGTGCTCTTGCGATCTCGGGGCGCTCGGTCACCTTTCGGGTTTCCGCGAGATGGCAGGCTTGCCTGAACAGGCCCTGGAATCTTGACGCCACCGCGCGCGAAGGACGGAGTATCCTGTTGGCGGGTGGTGATGCGATCAGCCGTCCGGTCAAGGCCTTGCCGCCATCGGCGAGTTGCTCGGGCGGTAACGACAGCAACCCCCACTGGCACTCACCGTTAGAGCGTTGATGCACGCGCTCGCCGCTGCGGTGAAGGACCATGTCGCCGTTTCGCAAGGCCAATCCACCGCATCTGAGAGATGCGGTGGCGACTGGAAACGACAGGAAGGTCCGTT
Source organism: Bradyrhizobium sp. AC87j1 (assembly GCF_002936975.1). Taxonomy (NCBI): domain Bacteria; kingdom Pseudomonadati; phylum Pseudomonadota; class Alphaproteobacteria; order Hyphomicrobiales; family Nitrobacteraceae; genus Bradyrhizobium; species Bradyrhizobium sp. AC87j1. Next base: position 143,186 of record NZ_PTFE01000006.1, on the reverse strand, counting down.
CGGGGAGCAGCGAGATATAGGCAATGCGGGGGAGGGTCTCGCAGCACCGATAAATTTCCAGGTGGTTCAGTTTCAGCCGCGTCAACTGAGCCTTGAAATCTCCGGCGCCCGCTATCGTGAGGTTGACGCGTACGTCGCCAAATGCGGCCGCGTAACCATCCGGATCGCTAAATGCACGTGTACCGCCTTCTGCCATATCCCATGCCCCGTCGCACCGGCGGAACAGTTCTTGCGACCGGTTGAAGCTTCTTGGGTCGCATCAAGGGAGCCAGCATTGGGCAATTGACGCTTTTCGGCTATGCGCCTTCGGAACTTCGAAGGTGCATTGCGGAGTCCGTCGACTATGCAAGTTCGGCAGGCGGCAAGGGCTGTCGACCAGGCGTTGGGATCAATGGAAAGACTGCCCTGAGGGGGCGGCCTTTCAGATAGCGGCCGAATGTTTATGGCCGTATCCCCATTTTGCGGCAACAATCACGATAGGCGTCCATTCCAAGAGCCTGCCTGTCGGCAGTCGCACCGGAAAAACCGACCGACACGCTGTTTGCTGCGGCGTTGGCCTGCCTGAAGCATTCAGCACGTGCGGCCCTGACATCCATCTTTTTTGCCGTTTGCGCCTGCAGCGAGGTTGAAAGAAATGGAACGAGTAAGGCGCTAGCGAAGAGCGTTCGCATCCAGAACATATTTGCCTCCTTCGAACACTGAGCAGCTCGACGGGCACGCCGAGCGCTTCCCGGATAGGTACCAGCCCGCCTATGAGGACGATATCCGGCGCAGCGGGGGCGACTATGCAAGTACGGCAAGGATTCGCGATTGTTTGCGGAATGGTCGACGGTGAGATCAAGCGACCAGACTATCTGAAACGGGCGATTGGGGCGGCACAAAATCCGCTTGGGAGTGCGTATAGGGGCTTCGATTAGAACTGGCCGGGTTGAGCAGGTGGACCGGGATAATCCGATCGCAAATTGTTCGGGTTATTGCGATCGAACAAATCTTGCCAAAGGACACAGCCGCACCTGCCGCCATCAACGGGTGGCGAAATTTTCCGCAGGTCCCGAACGACGGAACGTGAGGAAACTGTTTTTGGCTTGGCTACATCGATCGTCTTCGGCGGCGAAACATGGCGCGGAGGAGTAGCCTGTGCCGATGCTAGACTTGTCATCCCTAATACGGGAGCGGTGATGGCGAGCACTCGCAACAGTTTGATGAGCATGATACCCTCCGGCATAGTCGGTTGACCGCATTGTGGTGTGCCTGAAGAAGATGCGCAGTCTCATCAGGCCGCCGAGCCCGCCGATAGTAAGCCATGGCAGGTTAGCGCCGGCTTCGCGCGGTTGACTATGCAGGTTCGGAATCGAGCCAGGAGCGGTCTGCCAGTCTGAGCGTGGGCTCAGCTCCATGAGGTCGGCAATAGACACCCATGCGTTCTGCCTTCACGCGATCACGCCTGTTGCGGAGCTCGCGCGTGCGGCCGACGGACCTAGCTGGCCTGTACGTCTGGCCCAAGATAGTTACGTACTTGGATCTCAGTTGGATTGGGCAAATTCGTCCAGCACCTGGACCGGCACGGAGACGACATTGGGCATTCCCCACGCTGTCGAGATCCGTATTTGGTGAGACGCCCAGACGATATTCTGCGTGAACACGTTGCTGATGACTGCCGCGACCCGGCCATCGCAATCGATCACTGGTGCTCCCGACGCGCCGTGGTCGATGACAAGGCGGTTCTCGCCTTCATAGAATTCTAGGAGTGCCATGCCGGCGAGCTTCCCATCGTCTCCGAAACGAACAAACCGTCCTCCCACGGGATGCAGGCGGCCGGCCGGATAGGCGAGCGTCATGACCTGCTCGTCCGGCACGAGCGGCTTCCTCCGGATTGTGACGCTCCGCGCGGCGGTGACGGCATGTTCGAGTTCGATGACTGCGAGCTTTTCGGCCTGGACCCCTGCCACGCGCTGGATCCGCGCGGCGATAGAATGGCTGTTTTCTCCGTCCGCGATCTCGAGCGACTTCCACTCCTCGGTCGAGAGCTTCATACCCGCCGTCACGTGCTCGGCGGTAACGATCGTCGTTGGGGACAGGAACCAACCGGTGCCTCGCACGCCGATGAGGTTCGGACGCGCATCGCGGTCGGCGTCATCGAAATGGCGCATGATGCTGACCGTCGAGTGCGTGAATTGCGCGGGATCGACGCAAGCTGCACCAGCATGCTGGGTGGTCGCAAACAGAAGAAAGGAAACGAACAGCAGATGATCGGCACGTCCTTGCATCTTAACGAGTCCCCGTGTCCAATCGCAGTGAACGAGCGACTCTGCGACTGGGCAACAGGGCGGACCGACTTATCCGAAGCTTTTCCCAAGGCGCGGGAATTTTCGCGGCCGGTGTCGCGCCTTTGTCACAGACGTCGAGAATCTGCCGTGTCAGCAGCCGGCCGGCGCAACCTATTTTGTGCTCTGCTCGAGTAACGCGAGGGAAGTCACGGCGTTCCTAAATTGATCGTGCGCTATTCAGGACTGGCGATTTGAAGCCGGTCATCGCACCGGGTCCCCGCACGAGGTTCAAGTAGAGCAGGGAGTTGCCGATAGGGACGCGCCTAGGTGTAACCGGTGAAGGGGGGAGAAATGACTGGGCTGCGTTGCGGCCTGATTGGTGGGCCGTCGCAATGTCACTGACGGCGACTTTCCAAGGAGGGGTAGGCATCGGCAAACTGCCCAAGCTCCCATACGGGGCTTGCTTGAACTCAGGCGTATCCAGGTTCGGTGACTACAAGGGACGATGGCCGATTGAGGTGGATAGAAATCCTCTCCGCGGGGCGCCGCAACGTCTCGGATGGCGATTCACCGAACAGGGCGCGATAGGTGACCGAAAAGCGGCCAAGCTCCCAAAAACCATGATCGGCGACAATGCGTGTGACGGTTGACTTCAACGGATCCGCCCGCAGCAACGCGTGACGCGCGAGGTGCATCCGGCGCAGGGTGAGAAAACGGATCGGCCCCATGCCCAGATGCTCTTCACAGGAGGCGCGAAGTGTTCGCTCCGCGACGCCTATGGCGCCGCAGATTTCGGTGAGATAAAGCGGCCGGTCGGAATTTGCCGCTAAAAACTCCTCGAAACGAGCGACGATCGCATTGTGGTGACGGTCACCCGTTTTGGGATCTACGCCGACGCCGTCGGCGAGACATCGGACCATGACATGGATGAGTTCGCTCTCCAGTGCGCGAAGCACCTCCGGGATTTGCAGTACATCTGGAGTGTCATGGGCGAGCTGTCCGATCGCTCTGTGCAGGTTCAACAGCCCTGACATCAATTGAGGGTGTGGATGAACAACACGCTGATCCGATTTTTTCACGAATTCGCAGCCGATGATCGCTTCGACTGCTTGATTCAGCTCATCGGTCGGTAGAGAAAGCGAACCGTAGTCGAAATCAGGGCCTGATCGCCGATGGACGACATCAGACTTGTTGACGATGATGTCGCCGGGCAAGACCTCCAACCCACAGTGCTGGAGGGGCGACGAATTGGATTCGGTCAGAAAACCGATCGACCGCCGCTCGGGTTTGCACGCGACGGTGCAGACTGTTGGCGCGGATGCACGAAAATCTTGTACCCAGAGCCGGTTCGCACCGACCTGCGTGATCTCGACCTCAAAAGCATCCTTCGTTGTTGGCAGTATCTCGACCTCGGCAGCTAGGATCGCCGCCTGGCATAGCAACGGATCTGAAAATGCAAGAACTCTACTCCAGGGCATTTCGGCCCCCCCGAGACGCAAAAGTACGCTGTTGCAGGTGACGGCTACGCAATCAGATCGTTAGAATGAATTTGTCGGCTTTTTCATCAAAGGGCGCCTACACCCTGAGCTCACGCCGTTTTTAACATACGATCGTAGTACTCTAGCGCCAGCACTACTCCTGATCAATGTGGCGTTTGCGACACTATTGTGGTGGGCACCTACCGCACGCCAACCAGCCACGACGCGGTTGTTTGACATAGATCAACGCAAGGATTGTGACGCGGCAGGTTGCGATCTTCGCGGCAACGGCGCCTGGAATCTTCACTCCTGGAAAGCCAGAGCTTGTCACTCTGGGTAGACACTCCCGCCACTGATGATTTTCGGAAGACGTTTGCCACACTTGACCAGGAGCCGCTCATGATCCTGCCTGCGTGCAGGTCCTCGATTGGAAGCGGCCAGCGATCGCATAAGCGCGGCATAAACATGCGATTTATACTTACATCGCTGAGTGAGTATGAATCGATGCCGACTTCCAACCTGAGTGCCTCGAAAATCTCTGATATTCGCTGTGCGAGTGGCGTGTGCACTCTCGCCCTCGTGTGCATGACGTGCGCACTGATAATCCGAAGAAGCGATTTTCTCTTCCAATTCATGCACATATGGTCCTAGAAGAGCCAACCAGCTGAAGCTTACTCAAACCCAATTCCTCAATCGGTCCAATTACATGAAGGGTCGATCGGAGCGTAAATACATCAGCGAAATGAATAGCTTAGGCCATAAATTTTCCGTCGCCCCGATGATGGATTGGAGCGACCGGCACTGCCGGGTGTTCCACCGCCACCTGACGCGGCGGGCTCTGCTCTATACGGAGATGGTGACGACGGGCGCGGTCATCCACGGCGACCGGGAGCGGCTGCTTGGGTTCGACGCGAGCGAGCATCCCGTGGCGCTTCAGCTTGGCGGCTCGGATCCGGGAGAGCTGGCGCAGGCTGCGCGGATCGGCGAGGCGTTCGGCTATGACGAGATCAATCTCAATGTCGGCTGCCCGTCGGACCGCGTGAAGGATGGCCGCTTTGGCGCCTGCCTGATGGCGGAGCCAGGGCTGGTGGCGCGGTGCGTCGATGCGATGAAGCGCGCTGTTGCGGTTCCCGTCACGGTGAAGTGCCGCATCGGCATCGACGACCAGGATCCGGAAGTCGCCCTTGATGCGCTTGCCCGCGCGGTGGTCGCCTCCGGCTGCGACGCACTGATCGTGCATGCCCGCAAGGCCTGGCTCAACGGGTTGTCTCCGAAGGAGAACCGCGACATCCCGCCGCTCGACTATGAGCGCGTCTATCGGCTCAAGCGCACAATGCCTGACGTGCCTGTCATCATCAACGGCGGCATTCGAGGCCTCGACGAAGCGAGAGCGCATCTCGAACATGTCGACGGCGTGATGCTCGGCCGCGCCGCCTACCAGGACCCGTGGCGGCTGCTTGGCGTCGATCAGGAGATCTTCGGCGAGGCGACGCCGCACGCGACCATGCAGGACGCGCTCGAAGCGATGATGCCCTATATCGAGCAGCAGCTTGCCCGCGGCACGCGGCTGCATGCGATCACGCGGCATTTCGTCGGCGCATTCCATGCCGTGCCCGGCGCGCGGGCCTTCCGCCGCCATCTGGCCGAGCAGGGAGTGAAGGCAGGCGCCGGTCTCGAGGTGCTGCGCGACGCGATCGCGCGCGTCGGTGCGCGCGCGCCGGCGGAGGAGGCAGCGGCCTAGCCGCCTTCCTGCGGGCCGATGCGATGTTTCAGAGGTCGATGAGTTGACGCGGCACCGCTTGAGGGACGGCCGGGCCGACTCTGGGGGATTGTGTGATGTTGCCCTTCTGCCGGTGTTTTGCCCGACGTGTCACCAGTGTCTAGCCACGACGCGTCCAATAACTCCGGAGAGGCCAATCGTTGTCCCGCGCAAGTCCTTGTTCGGACAAGCACCGCTACTGTGCATGGGGTTGTTTTCGCGTTTTTTGTTCGCCGCACCGACCGGCATGCACGCACCGCGCAGGGATTAAGTCACGGCCGGTGTGAAGCGAGGCCGTCGGACCTGCGCGACGGTTCTTCGCGGATGATCTAGTCGAGCGCCGTGCGCGAGCGACGATGGCTGCTCTGAAGCTCGGGATAGCCGGTCAGCATCAGCTTGTCGGCGCGCACGCCCCAGCTCTCCAGGCGGTCGAGGAAGCTCATGCCGAGCAGATTGGTCTTCATCTGCCCGCGCTGGACGACGAGGGCCGGCACCGATTTTTCGACGAGATGGCCGACGGAGAGACGGTCGAGGGTGAGGCGGGCTGCCTTGGTATGGCCGCCCGCGGTTTCGAGGTCGACATCGTATTCGAGCATCTCGAGCGGCAACCCGATGGCTTTCGCGGTTTCCCAGGTCAGCACCACCGACGTCGCGCCGGTATCGATCACCATCGGCGCGGCGATGCCGTTGATCTTCGCACGCAGCGCGAATTCGCCACCCTGGCCGCGCGGGATTTGCACGGCAGGAGCGGGCGTTGCCGTCTGTGCGCGAAAGATGTGGGAGACCTTGTGGCTGGCGCGCGCGATCTGATCGGGATCGCCATAGGCGACGACCGCGCCCGCCGTGCCGGCAAGCATGACGAGAACGAGCAGGAAGCGGATCATCGCGCGCCTCCGCAGGCGCGCAGGCCGGTCAGGTGCGTTTCGGCGATGCCGCGATCGGCGCCAGTCCAGCTTCCATCATGCGTGCCGGCAACAGGGCCATGACCGCGAGCCGGTCCGCGCTTTCCATGGCGTGCCAGCGCGCGATCTCGGGCAAGGTCCGGCCGCAGCCGAAGCACAGCTTGGTCCTGGGATCGATCATGCAGACGGCGACGCACGGCGTTTCTTTGCTCATTCGGACATAGTGGGGGATTGTCGGGCATGTCTGCAAGCATCTGGTTAGGAGCCTGTACCTGCGCTCATGATCGGCTTGTGGCGCGGCCGGCGCTTCTCCTCGGGCAGTACGGAACTCTCCGGCTGGAGCGGCGGGGAATCATCCGACAGCGGCGCCAGCGCGCTCATCACGCGCTCCGGCGGGAAGGTGACGATCACCTCGGTGCCGATGCGCAGCTTCGATTTCAGCGTGAACGTGCCGCCATGCAGGTCGATCAGATTCTTGGCGATCGGCAGGCCGAGACCGGCGCCCTGTTCGGCGGACTTGATCGAGTTGGAGCCCTGGCCGAACGAGGCGAGCACGACCGGGATCTCGTCCTCGGGAATGCCGGAGCCGGAATCCCGCACCGAGAGATATTGTCCGCCCGAGGCGGTCCAGCCGGCCTTGAGCCAGATCTCGCCGCCTTGCGGAGTGAACTTGATCGAGTTGGAGAGCAGGTTGAGCACGACCTGGCGGATCGCGCGCTCGTCGGCCCACAGCCGCGGCATAGCCTGCTCGAACACTTCGTGGATGGTGATGCCGCGGCTGGAGGCGCGCAGCTTCATCAGGTGATGGCAGTCGGCGACGATGCCGACCAGCGACACCGCTTCCTCGTTGAGCTCGTAGCGGCCGGCCTCGATCCGCGACAGGTCGAGGATCTCGTTGATGAGGTTGAGCAGGTGCACGCCGGAATTATGGATGTCCGCCGAGTACTCCTTGTACACCGGCACCGCATGCGCGCCAAAAATCTCGCTCTTCATCACCTCGGAGAAGCCGAGGATGGCGTTCAGCGGCGTGCGCAGCTCGTGACTCATCTGCGCGAGGAAGCGCGACTTGGCGACGTTGGCGGATTCGGCGCGGTGGCGCGCCTCGTCCGAGATCGCCTTGGCCTGTTCGAGCTCGCCGATCAGCGCGTCCTTCTCGGCGCGCGCTTCCAGCGTGGCGAAGGTGGAGGAGTGCAGGCGGTGCGCCAGCAGGACGAAATAGCCTTCGGCGGCGAGCGCGAGCGCGGCCAGAATGTAATTGTCCAGCGAGCCGGTCATCACGAAGCTCAGCGCCATGGCGACCGCGACCGGCGCGGTGGCGGCGAGGGCTGCGATCGGCAGATTGGCGGCGAGCATGCTCGACACTGCGATCACCAGCAGCATCAGGAACATCATCAGCGTTTCCGTGACCATGTCGAGCACGGGATGGATCAGGATCGCCATCCAGCACAGGCCATAGAGCAGGTCGAGTACGACGAACCGCGTCCGCCAGGCGCGCGTCGCCGCGGGCGAGGCGGGCTCGGTCAGGAAGCGCCGGCAACTGCGGGTCATGGCGCTGTGGATGCAGAGCATGCCGGCGGTCCAGGCCGCGGCCGGGATCGGCTGCATCCACAGGCCGAACAGCACGCCGGTCGCGACCACCAGCAGCATCACGACATAGGAAGCCGACAGCCGCGTCTGGGCATATTGGCGCAGCATCTCGGCGTCGAAGGCCGGCCGGGTTCCACTGGTCGACGTTAACTTGTCCCGCGCCTCGCGCACCCGCTGCGCTGCAGCCCTTCGGCTGCTCGCCGATGGAGCGCTCACCGGCTCGGCCGGAAGCTCCACAACCTCAGGCTTTTCAGCGGGGTTACTCATCAAGCAACAACGATTCCTGCCCACGCCGGACGCGGGCCTTCTGCATTGTCTATCTCTGGCAAGAAATCCTTAAGAGGTGACTTAAGGAGCTAAAGAATTACGTTAACCCGGCGTTAATTTTGATCTCGCCTGCGCCGTCAATGCAGCGCTGCGTACTGGGCGATGTAGACCATCGCGCCCGCCAGATACCCCACCAGGGCGGGGCCTGCGATACGGCGGGCGTACCAGAAGAACTCGATCTTCTCGAGTCCCATGGCGGCAACGCCCGCGGCCGAGCCGATGATCAGGATCGAGCCGCCGGTGCCGGCGCAATAGGCGATGAACTCCCAGATGAAGCTGTCGGGCGGATGTTGCACCAGACTGTACATGCCCATCGTGGCCGCGACGAGCGGCACGTTGTCGATGATGGCGCTCAAGAGGCCGAGCAGGATGACGATGACGTCGAGACGCCCGACCGTGGCGTCGAGCCACTTCGCCAACAGTTCCAGCACGCGAGCATGCTCCAGGCACGCGACGGCCATGAGGATGCCGACGAAGAACACGATGGAGCTCATGTCGATGCGCGTCAGCGCATGGACGAGGGTGAGGGGACGGCGCGCATCCTCGTCCTTGTGGCGGTGAACGACCTCGCCGACCAGCCAGAGGATGCCAAGCCCGAAAAGAATACCCATGAAAGGCGCAAGGTGCGTCACGGCCTTGAAAACCGGAACGGCAACCAGGGTGCCGAGGCCGAGATAGAACATCAGATTGCGCTCGAACACCTCGACCCTGAGGGCCTGTGCTTGGCCTTGCAGCGGAGGAACGATCTCCTTTCCCTTGAGCGAATAGCCGATGATGAGCAGCGGTATCAGCAGGTTGAGCAGTGAGGGCAAGAACACCGACTTCATGATGCTGAGGGGAGTGATCTGCCCTCCGATCCAGAGCATCGTCGTCGTGACGTCGCCGATCACGGTCCAGGCGCCGCCGGCATTGGCCGCGATGACGATGATCGAGGCAAACAGCAGGCGATCGCTCTTGCTGCCGATCAGCTTCTGGATCAGCGAGATCATCACGATGGTGGTGGTGAGATTGTCGAGGATCGCGCTCAGGAAGAACGTCACGAAGCCGATGATCCACATCAGCGTGGTCTGCTTCGTGGTGCGGATGATCGAGGTGATGACTTCGAAGCCGTTGTGGGCGTCGATCACCTCGACGATCGTCATGGCGCCGATCAGGAAGAAGACGATCTGCGCGGTCGAGGCGACGGATTCGTCGAGCTGATGGTTGACGAGCGAGGGGTCGCCGACGGACAGCGCATAAATGGTCCAGAGCAGGCCCGCTCCCAGGAGAGCCGAGGCGCTCTTGTTGACACCGAGCGGATGTTCGAGCGCGATGGCAGCATACGCAACGATGAAAACGGCGGCTATCACGCTCAGCAAGTCAGTCCCCCCGGTGTTCGTTCTTCGGCTCGATGCGCTTGCAAGACCTCGACGCGGCGCCGCGTCAAGGCCGGGGACGGTCGCAGCTGCCCGGCAGCGACCGTCGATGCGCTCGTCAGCGCTGCAGGCGCGCGAGCAGGCTGGACGTATCCCAGCGCTTGCCGCCCATCTTCTCGACCTCGGAGTAGAACTGATCGACCAGCGCGGTGACCGGCAGGTTGGCGCCGTTGCGGCGGGCTTCAGCCAGCGAGATCGAGAGGTCCTTGCGCATCCATTCGACCGCGAAGCCGAAATCGTACTTGTCCTCGTTCATGGTCTTGTAGCGATTTTCCATCTGCCAGGACTGCGCCGCGCCCTTGGAGATGGTCTCGATCACTGCGGCGACGTCGAGGCCGCTCTTCTTGGCGAAGTGGATACCCTCGGAGAGACCCTGCACCAGACCGGCGATGCAGATCTGGTTGACCATCTTCGTCAGCTGGCCGCTTCCGGCGGGCCCGAGCAGTTTGCACATCCGCGCATAGGCGCCCGTGATGATCGGCTCGGCGCCGGCATAGGCGTCCTGCGCGCCGCCGCACATCACCGTCAGCAAGCCGTTCTCGGCGCCGGCCTGGCCGCCGGAGACCGGCGCGTCGATGAACTTGAAGCCGGCCTTGGTCGCGGCCGCATCCAGCTCACGCGCGACTTCGGCGGAGGCGGTGGTGTGGTCGACGAAGGTTGCACCCTTCTTCATGCCGGCGAACGCGCCGTCGGGGCCGATCGTGACCGCGCGCAGATCGTTGTCGTTGCCGACGCAGCACATCACGTAATCCTGACCTTCAGCGGCCGCCTTCGGGGTCGGTGCGGTCTTGCCGCCGAACTTGTCCGCCCATTCCTTCGCCTTGGCCGCGGTGCGGTTGTAGACGGTGACCTCATGGCCCCCTTTTTTCACGAGGTGTCCGGCCATGGGGTAGCCCATGACGCCGAGACCGAGGAAAGCGACTTTAGCCATGTGTGGTACCTTGTCCGTAGCTTGAGTTTTACGGTTGCAGCCGGGCGAGGGCGCCAGGGCGGCGTCCTCGAAGTTCCGCCGCGAAGGCGGATCGGAGGCGCACCATAAACCGTTAAGCCGGGAGGGCAACGGCTTCGTTTGGCGGCCCCCTGTGCTAGGATGGCGGACCTAAGGACTTCAAAAAAGGGAGCGAAAGCATGGGCGGCGTGAGCGTTGGCGTCCTCGATCATTTCAACATCCGGACCCGGAATCTGGCCGAGACCGTCCGCTTCTACGAGGATGTGCTCGGCCTGGAAAAAGGCGCCCGGCCGAATTTCGCCTTCCCAGGCGCCTGGATGTACAGCGAGGGCAAGGCGGTGGTGCACCTCGTCGATATTTCTGCGACGGCCGAGCCACAAAAGCCGGATGCCGGCGTTGTCCATCATGTCGCCTTCGCCAGTCGCGGCTTCGCCAGCATGAAGCAGCGGCTGGCATCCAAGGACATGAAGTTCGAGTCCCGCCAGGTGCCCGGCGGCGACCTCTGGCAGATCTTCGTCAACGACCCCAACGGGGTCATGATCGAGCTGAATTACGAGGCCGCCAGGGAGCAGGGGGCAGCGCCCGCCGAGAAAGCTGACGATATCGGCAGGCAGTAGCCTTTTGGGCGTTTCCGCTCTAATGGGGCATCCTAAAGTCTCGAGCATGACCTTGCCGGAAAGCCGCGCCACGCTTTGCGCTGGTGCCGTCCTCCCGGTCCGGATCATGCTCCGTTCAGGAGATGCGCTTTGAGCGTGACGCAGCAACAGGTTCTCGACACTCTCGCCCGGATCAACTCCCCCCGCGGGGTCGCGCTCACCAATGCCAATGTGCTGAGCGCGATCAGCGCGTCCGACGGCAAGGTGTTCTTCTCGATCAATGTCGATGCTGCCGAGGCGAGGGCCTGGGAGTCCATCCGGGCCGAAGCCGAGGCCGCTGTGCGCACCATTCCAGGCGTGACCACCGTCATGGTGGCGCTGACCGCCGAGCGCAAGCCGGGCTCCGCGCCGCCGCCACCCCCGCAACCCAGCCGCGGCACGCCCGGCGTGCAGCCGGTCCATGCCCACAAGCCGCCGCCACAGGGTGGCGCCCAATCGCCGATGGCGCGGCAGTCGGAAATCCCCGGCGTTGCCGCCGTGATCGCGGTCGCCTCCGGCAAGGGCGGCGTCGGCAAGTCGACCACCGCGCTGAACCTGGCGCTGGGCCTGCGCGACCTCGGCCTCAAGGTCGGGCTGCTCGATGCCGACATCTACGGCCCCTCGGTGCCGCGGCTGACCGGCCTGCACGACAAGCCGGAGCTGAACGACGAGCGAAAAATGATTCCGCTTCGGCGCTTCGGTCTCGCCATCATGTCGATCGGCTTCCTGGTCGAGGAAGAGACCGCGATGATCTGGCGCGGTCCCATGGTGATGTCGGCGGTGACGCAGATGCTGCGCGACGTCGAATGGGGCAAGCTCGACGTGCTGGTCGTCGACATGCCGCCGGGCACCGGCGATGCCCAGCTCACGCTGGCGCAGAACGTGCCGCTGAAGGGCGCCGTGATCGTCTCGACCCCGCAGGATCTCTCCCTGATCGACGCGCGGCGGGGGCTTGCCATGTTCAAGAAGGTCAACGTGCCCGTGCTCGGCATCGTCGAGAACATGAGCTACTTCCAATGCCCGCATTGCGGCACGCGGTCGGACATTTTCGGCCATGGCGGGGCGCGGCACGAGGCCGACAAGCTCGAGGTACCCTTCCTCGGCGAGATCCCGCTGCACATGGCGATTCGCGCCAGCTCGGATGCCGGCAATCCCGTCGTCGACAGCGAGCCGGACGGTCCTCATGCGGCGATCTACCGCGCCATTGCAGGGCAGGTCCGCGACCAGCTCAAGGGCGTCATCGCGGCGGCCTGAGCCGGCCGCCCGCGGCACGCCTTCCTCGTCCTTTTGGGAGACATGCGACTTTCGTAGAGCCCCGTCATGCCATTGTCGCGTTCCGCAAGCGGGGCTTCCGTGGTAAAGGCCCACGGCAGTCAAGCCCCTTCGGTTCGACGCGGCCCTAACACGTCGCCGGAATGAGCGGCGGCAAGAAGAGAAGTTAAGGGGAAACGCCCCAGCAAGGAGAGACCTGAAGATGAAGCGTCGTGATTTTCTGAAAGTGTCGGCAGCAGGCGCGGCGGCAACCGCGGTGGCCTCGCCGGCGATCGCGCAGTCCTCGCCCGAGGTGAAGTGGCGCCTGACTTCGAGCTTCCCGAAGTCGCTTGATACCATCTATGGCGGTGCCGAGCAGTTGGCGAAGTACGTCGCCGAGATGACCGACAACAAATTCCAGATCCAGGTGTTCGCCGCCGGTGAACTCGTTCCCGGCCTGCAGGCGCTCGATGCGACCTCCAGCGGCACCGTCGAGATGTGCCACACGGTGTCCTATTACTACGTCGGCAAGGATCCGACCTTCGCGATCTTCGCCTCGGTGCCGTTCGGCCTCAACGCGCGCCAGCAGAATTCGTGGCTCTATCAGGGCGGCGGCAACGAGCTCGCCAACGAGTTCTTCAAGAAGTCGAACGTGATCGGTTTCCCCTGCGGCAACACCGGCACCCAGATGGGCGGCTGGTTCCGCAAGGAGATCAAGACCGTTGCCGACCTCTCCGGCCTCAAGATGCGCATCGGCGGCATTGCCGGCCAGGTGCTCCAGAAGGTCGGCGTGGTGCCGCAGCAGCTCGCCGGCGGCGACATCTATCCGGCGCTGGAGAAGGGCACCATCGACGCCGCCGAGTGGGTCGGGCCTTACGATGACGAGAAGCTCGGCTTCGCCAAGGTCGCCAAGTACTACTACTACCCGGGCTTCTGGGAAGGTGGTCCGACCGTCCATGCCTTCACCAACCTGGAGAAGTGGAACGCGCTGCCGAAGAACTATCAGGCGATCCTCACCAACGCGACGGCCAACGCCAACGCCTGGATGGCCGCACGCTACGACATGCAGAACCCGGCGGCCCTGAAGCGCCTGGTTGCCGGCGGCACCCAGCTTCGTCCCTTCACCAACGAGGTGCTGGAAGCCTGCCTCAAGGCGACCAACGAACTCTGGGCAGATATCTCGGCCAAGAACCCCGACTTCAAGAAGTCGATCGACGCCATGCAAGCCTACCGCTCCGACGAATATCTGTGGTGGCAGGTTGCCGAATATACCTACGACAGCTTCATGATCCGCTCGCGCACGCGCGGCTGATCGCCTAGGCCTAAAGTCGCAAGACCGGAAAGCCCGGCCTCCAGTGGAGGCCGGGCTTTTTCTTTGCCGCAGTGCGATCGGGATGGAATTGAACGGCGGCTTGCGTCATGGTGGTGCCAAGCCTCGGCAAGAAGGCCCACAATCACTGTACATCAGGGCAGGAAATCATGAAGAGAAGAGACTTCATCAAGGTCACAGGACTTGGTGCGGCCGGCGCCGCCACGCTTGCGGCTCCCGCGATCGCGCAGTCGATGCCGGAAATCAAATGGCGCATGCCGACGAGCTGGCCGAAATCGCTCGACACGCTGTTTGGCGGCGCCGAGATGATGTGCAAGATGGTCGCCGAGGCGACCGACAACAAATTCCAGATCCAGATCTTCGCGGCCGGCGAGATCGTGCCGGGCCTCCAGGTGCTCGACGCCGTCCAGAACGGCACCTGCGAAATCGGTCATACCGCGTCCTACTATTATTTCGGCAAGGATCCGACCTTCACCTTCGGTTCGGCCGTGCCGTTCGGCCCCAACATGCGCATCAACCAGGCCTGGTACATGCAGGGCGGCGGGCGCGATGTCCTCAACGAGTTCTACAAGAGCTACAACGTCGTCTCGCTGCTCGCGGGCAACACCGGTTGCCAGATGGGCGGCTGGTTCAGGAAAGAGGTCAATACGCCCGAGGATCTCAAGGGCATGAAATTCCGCATCGGCGGCTTCACCGGCCGCGTGCTCCAGAAACTCGGTGTGGTGCCGCAGCAGCTCGCTGGCGGCGACATCTATCCGGCGCTGGAGAAGGGCACCATCGATGCCGCCGAATGGGTCGGCCCCTATGACGACGAGAAGCTCGGCTTCTACAAAATCGCGCCGCACTACTACTATCCCGGCTGGTGGGAAGGCGGGCCGATGCTGCTGGCCTTCGTCAACCTCGACAAGTGGAACGCGCTGCCGAAATATTACCAGAGCGTGCTGGAGCAGGCCGGCCACTACGCCAACAACTACATGATGGCGCGCTACGACACCGCCAATCCGCTGGCGCTGAAGAAGCTGCTCGCGGGCGGCACCAAGCTGCACGCCTTCTCGCCGTCGATCATGGATGCCTGCTACAAGGCCGCCAAGGAGCTGCATGCCGAAGTCGGCGCGACCAACGCCAATTTCAAGAAGGTGCACGACTCCCTCGCCAAGTTCACGAGCGACGGCTACGCCTGGTTCCAGGTCGCCGAGGTCGGCTACGACATCTTCATGGCGCGGCGCTCGCAGAGCTGATCGCGTCACCGGTTGGATGCAGCGCCCCGGAGCGAAAGCTTCGGGGCGTTTTCTTGTGTGTCCTGGCTGGCGCCCGACTCAAAATTTGAAAAACAACCCCATGCACAGTAGCCACCGGCTTGATAAGTCATGGGAAAAATCGGCGGTACAAGCGGCCTTCGTGAAGGCGGGTCGGTGCTGCGGTGTGCGGGAGGAGGCTATTTCCGAAACCGGCTCTATCGAGGGATGGTTTCGCTCGGCAGCTCCTTTGAAACCAGGAGCACTTGACTTGTCGGGCAAAGCAGAATGTTAGGATCTAATAATCCGAAATATGGTTCGTCGGCAGCCGTCTGGACATGACGATAAGTTTCGATCCCGAGGCCGTTCAAAGCGCGCTGCTCAAGGCGTGGTCGCGGTCGACCGCGAGCCAATGGACGGCGGACAATCCGGCCGCAGGACAATGCAACGTCACGTCGCTGCTCGTTCATGAACTTTTCGGCGGCGACCTGCTGAAGACGCCACTGCCGGCCGGCGACCATTTTTACAATCGGATCGAAGGCAAGAGGTACGACTTCACGGCGAGCCAGTTCGACCGGCCGATCGCTTATGCGGACTTGCCTGCAGATGAGGCCGACGCGTTGCTGGGAGCAACGAGCGATCAATTAGCCGAACTAAGGGCAGTATTTCAGCAGAGCCATACCAAGTCGGGCTAGCACCATCAGGCAGAAGGCGAAGGTGAGTGTGAATCTGACAACGTGAATGCGTTGCTCTCCGTTGAGATTTGCCGGAGGTGTCTGTTCGGAGCGTATCAATCCATAAGGTGGTTCTTCGCTGCGCTCTCTCCATCCTGCACGCTGATGCGCCATTGCTTACACGAACCTGACAAGCGTGGCCTTCTCTGATCCCTGCTCATCAGTTGTGGCCCGGGAGAAACCATCGCGTCCGGACGCGCGAGATTTCATGTCATTCAACGCCCACGCGCTGCGTAGTTTTTCGGTGTTCCTTTTACGGAACGGTCGAGTTATCGGAATCCGGCAATCGGGCTGAAGTCGCGGCGTGTCATTACGACGGTCGCGCTTCACGGTACGGTATACCGGACTCAACCAGTCCCGACGGGAATGCAGCATTCACCGAACACGGCGGCTCTCGATCGTTGATCGAGATGCCAGGGTCGCCGTTTCCCGTGGGACTTCTCAAATGAGACTGGCAATTGAAATTCTACAACTCCTGGTCCAATCGGCCGACAGCTGGCTTTTTGAAGGGAGCCTTGCGGGGCTGAGCGATCGGGAATGGATGGCCTTGCGCTTTCTCGCCCGCGCAAACAGGTTCTCGCGGACGCCGACGGCTCTCGCCAGCTTTCTGGGCACGACCCGCAGCGTCGCATCGCAGATCGCCGCCGTGCTCGAGAGCAAGGGGTTGATGGTTCGCAAGCCATCTGCAGAAGACAAGCGCTCGATTGCGCTCTGCATCACGAGCGAAGGCGAGAAGTTCCTCGAGCGCGATCCAATTAACGTCCTTCGAGATCAGCTCGTGACACTTGAGCTCCCCGATCGATCTCAGCTGCGCGATACGCTTCGCCGCGTCCTCGACGGGCTCGATGTTGCCAAGCGCCGTCACAACGCCGACGTCTGCGGCAGGTGCATGTTCCTGATCGAGAGCGGAGAGGGGAAGGATCGTCACTTCAAGTGCCGGCTGTTCCGGAAATCCTTAGCTCCAAAGGACACGACCCTGCTTTGCGCCTATTTCGAGGGACGTGGCTAGGAGGATAGCTGCTACGAACGTCTGCAGGCCCCTGCCTTTGGGTCACCTTTGGGGACACGCCTAGTCGGCTGACACAAACCTGACAGACGCTGGTTCGGCCGGACGCTTTTTCGCTGGCCGAGGCGTCCGGAATGATGGAAGACAGCGAAGATGCCGCGCGAGGCGTGCGGTGACCTGAATATCCGGCGGATATGCGATGCGCCTTCTGATCGTCGAGGACAATGCCGAGCTGTCGCGCCTCGTCGCTGGCGGGCTGGCGGCGGCCGGCTACCAGAGCGACATCGTCGGCAGCGCGGCCGAGGCACGCGAGGCGGTGAGCAGCGTCAGCTATGCCGCGATGATCCTCGATCTCGGGCTGCCCGACGGCGACGGCCTGTCAGTGCTGCGCGAGTTGCGCATCAAGATGGAACCGCTCCCCGTGCTGGTGTTGACCGCCCGCGGCGGCCTGCAGGACCGCGTCAGCGGCCTGCGCAGCGGCGCCGACGACTATCTCGCCAAGCCGTTCGCGATGGAAGAACTGGTGGCGCGGCTGGAGGCGATCCTGCGCCGGCCGGGCCAGCTGCTCGGCCGCTCGCTCAGTCTCGCCAACCTCGTCTACGATACCGAGAGCCGCCAGATCTTCGTCGACGATCAGCCGCGGATCATCTCCGCGCGCGAGACCTCGGTGCTGGAGATTTTGCTGCGCCGGCAGGGGCGGGTGGTGCCGAAGAAGAACGTCGAGGACCACATCTTCGGGCTCGACGGCGAGGTCGCCTCCAACGCGGTCGAGGTCTATGTCTCTCGGCTGCGCAAGCAGCTCGCTGAACACGGCGCCAAGGTCGTGATCCATACCATCCGCGGCGTCGGCTATCTCATGGACGTGGAGAAATAGCGTGGCCCAGCTCGGATCCAACGTCGGATCCTATGCCGGGTCCTATGGCAGGTCTCCGACGTTCAAATCGCTGATCTGGCGCATCGTGTTCCTGCACATCCTGGCGGTCGCGGTGGTCGCGATCTTCCTGCCGCTGGTGCTGTTCTGGCTGCTCAATTCCGAGATCGACCAGCTGCATCGCGATGCCATGCGCGCCCAGGCCGAGGTGCTGGCGGAGCGCATCGTTGTTCAGCCGGGCGGACTGCTGACGTTCAATCTGCCCGACAGTCTCAAGGGCCTCTATTCGGAAGCATATGGCCGCTATCAGTACGACATTCGCGATGCCGAGGGTCGGCTGCTGTTCTCCTCCCATCGGCGCTCCGCCGCCACCGCTGCACCGCGCTCGTCGGAGAGCATTTCCGGCGCCGCCGTCACCCGCGACATCGACGGCAAGACGGTGCGCATCCAGGTCGCCGAGGACCTCGCACACCGCGACGTCATCATCGACGACATCGTCTCGAATTTCTTCCGGCGCGTGGGATGGATCACCATCCCGATCCTGCTGGTCCTGCTCGCCACCGACATCATCATCTTCCGCCGCGCGATCGCACCGCTGTGGAAGGCCTCCGAGGAGGCCAGCAATATCGGTCCGGCGCGCACCGACATCCGCCTGCCGACGGAGCAGATCCCGCGCGAGATCTTGCCGCTCGTCACCGCCGTCAACCAGGCGCTCGACCGGCTCGAAGGCGGCTTTCGGGTGCAGCGGCAGTTCACCGCGGATGCCGCGCATCAATTGCGCACGCCGCTCGCGATCCTGCGCACGCGGATCGAGACGCTCGACGATCGGGCGGCACGGCATGCGCTGCATGCCGACATCGAAACCATGAGCCGCCTCGTCGCGCAATTGCTGGAGATCGCCGAGCTGGACACCCTGGTGCTCGATCCCGGCGAAACTGCGGATTTGCGCGCCGTCTGCGCCGAGGTGGTTGGCTCGATCGCCCCGTTCGCGATCGCGCAGCACAAGGATATTGCGCTCCGGGGTACCGACGCGCCGGTCAGGATCCACGGCAATTCGGAGATGCTGCAGCGCGCGGTCTTCAATCTCGCGGAAAACGCCATCAAGTTCACGGCAAAAGACACCACCGTCGACGTCGAGGTGCGCGAGGACGGTTCGGTGCGCGTGCGCGATAGCGGCCCGGGGATCGCGGAGGCCGAGCGCGAGCTGATCTTCCAGCGCTTCTGGCGCGCCGACCGCCGGCGCAGCGACGGCGCGGGACTGGGGCTTTCCATCGTGCGCGCGGTGGCGGACGATCACGCGGCCACGGTCGCGGTGGAAAATCTTCCGGGGGGCGGGGCCGAGTTCACGCTGCGGTTTCGGCTGGCGGACAGCAACACCACTTCACCCTCTCCCCTTGTGGGAGAGGGTGGCTCGCCGCGATAGCAGCGAGGCGGGTGAGGGGTCTCTCTCCGCTAGTCTCACTCTCAATTGAATGCGCGGAGAGAGACCCCTCATCCGGCGCACCTTCTCCCACAAGAAGGGGAGAAGGAAGAAAGCGCCGCCCCTATTTCAGTTTACCCGTGGACAGATCCATGATCATGCGTGTGGCCAGATACAACCGCGGCACGATGCTGCCCACCTGCACATATTCGGCGTCGTTGGAGTGCGCACCGAAGCCCGACAGCCCCATGCCCTCCACTACGGCTCCACTGGTCTTCAGCGCGGCAAAGGCCGCGTCGGTGCCGCCGCCGGTCGCCTTCTCGTCGACCTTGAGGGACATGCCGATCTCTCCATAGATCGTCTTGCCGTAGGCCGCCACGCGGCGTGAGGCCTCGTTGGCCTCTAACGGCGGGCGACGCACCTCGAACTTCAAATTGACCTTGGAGTCCTGCAGCAGGCGATTCTTGATCTTGTCCTGCAGCGCCTTCTCCAACTCGTCGAAGTCGGACACCTTGAGCGCGCGCGCATCGGCCTGGGCGGTGGCGTCGGCAGGGATCACGTTGCGGTTGGTGCCTGATTTGGAGACCGTCCAGTTCAGCTTCAGGCCCTGCTCCGGCTTGGACAGGTCCTTCATCTGCAGAACCTGGTGCGAGAGCTCGTACAGCGCATTCACGCCGCCTTCCGGCCGTGCGCCCGCATGGGAGGACTTGCCCTGCACCGTGAGATAGGCCGAGCCGATGCCGCTGGTGGCCAGGCGCAGCGTGCCGTCGGTGCCGCCGCCTTCGAACGAGAACACCGCGTCCTGATCAGAGGCGAATTTGGTGATGGTGCTGCGCCAGCCGGGGGAGGAGATTTCCTCGTCGCCGTTCGTGAGCACCGTGAGCGTGCCGTAATCCCTGAAGGCCAGCTTCTGCAGCAAGGCCACGGTGTGGAGAATGAGCGCGACGCCCTGCTTGTCGTCGGCGATGCCGAGGCCATAGGCCTTGTCGCCGTCGATGCGGAACGGCTGATCCTTCAGCATGCCCTTCAGGTAGACCGTGTCCATATGGGCGATCAGCATGATCTTTTTAGTTCCCGTGCCCTTGAACACGGCGTGCACGGCCGGCCCGATCTTCTCGGGCGTGTCGTCGAGGCGATAGATGTCGGTGGGTTGCAGGATCTCCACCGTGCCGCCGAGCTGCTTGAGCTGACCGGCAACGCGCTCGGCGATCTGGTTCAGGCCTTCGATGTCCTTGCTGCCGGATTCGATGGAGACGAGATCACGCAGCGTATCGAGCAGCGGCTGCTGCTCTTTCTGCGCCAGCGCGTGAACATCGGCGACCGGCTCGGCCCGCACCATCGTTGCGGCACAGGTCAGCCAGAGTGAGGCGATCAACGGGGCAACGAATGGAGCAGGGCGAAATCGAGGCATGAGCGGCCATCCTTAGGGCTGAGGATGGCCCGGTATGCCTCCGTTTCCGGTGCTTGTCACGCGCGCCGTCGCGCGTCATGCGCCGCTTGAGCGGAGCACGACGGCGAGGGGCGTCCGCCGCTACTTCGATGGCGGTCCGAGATCCAGCGGCGGCAGCTCGATCTGCGGCACCTCGATCTTGATCGTGTTGGGATCGATGTTGGTCTGCACGCCCTTGTAATGCATGACCATCGACGGGAACGCGATCACCAGACCGACCATGATCATCTGGATGACGACGAATGGCACCGCGCCCCAATAAATCTGGCCTGTGGTGACCGGTTCCATCCGCTTGCCGGTGAGCCGATCGGTGTAGCGCTCCTTCGGCGCGACCGAGCGGAGATAGAACAAGGCGAAGCCGAACGGCGGATGCATGAACGACGTCTGCATGTTGACGCCGAGGATGACGCCGAACCAGATCAGGTCGATGCCGAGATGCTCGGCGGCAGGCCCGAGCAACGGGATCACGATGAAGGCCAGCTCGAAGAAGTCGAGGAAGAACGCCAGCACGAACACGAAGACGTTGACGAAGATCAGGAAGCCGACCTGGCCGCCGGGCAGCGACGTGAGCAGGTGCTCGACCCAGACGTGCCCGTTGACGCCGTAGAAGGTGAGCGAGAACACGCGGGCGCCGACCAGGATGAACACGACGAAAGCGGACAGCTTGGCGGTCGATTCCGTGGCTTGCCGGATCAGGTCCCAGCTCAGCCGCCGTTTCGCGGCACCGAGGATGAGGGCGCCGGCGGCACCCATCGCGCCGCCTTCGGTCGGGGTCGCGATGCCGATGAAGATCGTGCCCAGCACCAGGAAGATCAGGAACAGCGGCGGCACCATGACGAAGGTGGTCTGCTGCGCCATCTTAGAGAGGAAACGGAAGCCGGTGAGCTTGTCGATGACCCAGTTCACCACGGCGACGGCGAAGGCGAAGATGATGCCGCAGAACATGCTGAGCACGACGTAATCGGCACCATGCACGGTCGAATTGCGCATCATGAACCAACCGAACACGCAGCTCGCGAGGAACAGCATACCGAGCGAGACCAGGCCGCGGCTGCCACTCTCCTCGCGGAAGCCGATGGCTTCCTTCGGCAGGCCCGGGGTGGCCTTCGGGAAGAACATGCTGACGAGGAAGGCGTAACCGGCATAAAGGCCGGCGAGCACGAGACCGGGGATGAAGGCGCCTTCGTACATGTCGCCGACGGACTTGCCGAGCTGGTCGGCCATCACGATCAGAACGAGCGAGGGCGGAATGATCTGCGCGAGCGTGCCGGACGCGGCGATGACGCCGGCGGCCACGCGGCGGTCATAGCCATAGCGCAGCATGATCGGCAGCGAGATCAGGCCCATCGAGATCACGGAAGCGGCGACCACGCCCGTCGTTGCGGCGAGCAGCGCGCCGACGAAGATCACGGCATAGGCAAGGCCGCCGCGGATGGTCCCAAACAATTGGCCGATGGTATCGAGCAGGTCCTCGGCCATGCCCGATCGTTCCAGCACAAGCCCCATGAAGGTGAAGAAGGGAATGGCGAGCAGCGTGTCGTTGTTCATCACGCCGTAGACGCGCTCCGGAAGAGCCTGGAGGAAGTCCGGCCGGAACTCGCCGAGCTGGATGCCGACGATGGCGTAGAACAGGCCCACGGCGCCGAGCGAGAATGCCGCGGGATAGCCAAGCAGCAGCATGACGACCAGCGACGCGAACATGATGGGCGCCATATTGGCGATGATAAACGCGGTCATGATTCCCCCTAAACCGTCGCCAACGGCTACTTCTTCTCGATCGCTTCGACGAGATGCTCGACTTCCGCCTCCAGCGCCGACACCTGGGATTCATGCGGGTCCGGAATCATTCCGCGCATGACGGCAATTCGCTTGATCAGCTCGGAGATGCCTTGAACGAGCAGGAAGGCGAACCCGATCATGATCAGGGATTTGGCGGGCCATTGCGGCAGACCGCCGGCGTTGCCGGATTGCTCGTTGATATGGAACGAGCGCTGGAAGAACGGCACGCCGGTGATGATCATGACGATGCACAGCGGAATGAGGAAGAACAGGTGACCGATCACATCGATGAGGTTGCGGACCGTCTTCGGCAGCGTGTTGTTCACGATGTCGATGCGGATATGCTCGTTGTCGAGCAGCGTCCAGGGCGAGCACAGCAGAAACACGATGCTGAACAGCACCCATTGCAACTCGAGCCACGAATTGGAGGAGGTGTCGAACGTCTTGCGGATGATCGCATTGACCGCCGAGATGATGACGGCGGCCACGATCAGCCACGCCAGGCGTTTGCCCGTCCAGCGTGTGAACGCGTCGATCCCTTGGCTCAGCTTCAGGAGCGCTTGCAACGATAGGTCCTCCCCGATGGTGTGCCCCGGCCGTCTTGACTGCGCCGAAGCGGGCGCGTGGCTTGTCTCGCCGCGCAGGCATGAGGCTGCCGCACCAAACCAGCGGGCGTGCCGCCCGTCAATTGGAAGTTTGTTGATAGTTAAGGGGAATAAGGCCGCAGCCGAGGGTGTCAGCCGCCGGTGACGCTCATGTGCCTGGAGACGCTGGGACGGTCGTGGCGGCGGTCGATGATGAAATCGTGGCCCTTGGGTTTCAGGCCGATGGCGCGGTCGATCGCATCTGCAAGCAGCATGTCGTCATCGGATGCACGCAGAGGTTTGCGCAGATCGGAGGCATCCTCGTGGCCGAGGCAGGTGTGCAGCGTTCCCGTACAGGTAATGCGAACCCGGTTGCAGGATTCGCAGAAATTATGGGTCATCGGCGTGATGAAGCCGAGCTTGCCGCCGGTCTCGCTGACGCTGACATAGCGGGCCGGACCTCCGGTGCTCTCCGCTAAATCCGTCAGCGTGAATTGCTGGGCGAGGCGCGCGCGCACCAGCGAGAGCGGCAGATACTGGTCGATGCGGCCCGAGCCGATCTCGCCCATCGGCATGACCTCGATCAGCGTCAGGCCCATGCCCTTGCCGTGGGCCCAGCGCATCAGGTCGGGAAGCTCGTCCTCGTTGAGGTTCTTCAGCGCCACCGCGTTGATCTTCACGGCAAGTCCTGCGGCGCGCGCGGCCTCGATGCCTTCCAGCACCTTGTCGATCTCGCCCCAGCGGGTGATCTCGCGAAACTTCTTGGGATCGAGCGTATCGAGCGAGACGTTGATGCGGCGCACGCCACAATCGGCGAGCTCGCTTGCGTGTTTCGCAAGCTGGGTGCCGTTGGTGGTCAGCGTCAGCTCGTTCAGGGCGCCGCTCGACAGATGCCGCGACAGCGAGCGGACCAGCGTCATCACGTTGCGCCGGACCAGCGGCTCGCCACCGGTGAGCCGCAGCTTCTTGACGCCCTTGGCGATGAAGGCCGAGCAGAGCCGGTCGAGCTCCTCCAGCGTCAACAGGTGCGCTTTGGGCAGGAACGTCATGTCTTCCGACATGCAGTAGAAGCAGCGGAGGTCGCAGCGGTCGGTGACCGAAACGCGCAAATAGCTGATGGTCCGCCCGAACGGATCGGTCATCGGGGTGGACAGCGCGGCGGATCCGTTCATGCGAGAGGCCTTGTCACTGGCGGCGACGGGCGCACCTTGGCTTCAGCGGTGCTCGGCACCCAATCTAAGCATCGGACGCGGCGAGGACAATCGGGTGGTATACGTAGATCAGCGCCTGCCGGCATTCGGATCGGGGAATGGTGAGCCCGCGGCCGTTGCGGCCTCAGTCGGTGCCGCGGCAGGCGCAGCGGCGGCCGGTTTGGGCTTCCTGGGCCGGTGCGGCTTGCGGATCGGTTTCGGCGGAGTGGCCGGCTGGAGTTCCGCGAACACCGGATTGGGGTCGGTGGCCACCGCGGCCGGGGTGGTGAAATCCCCGGGATTCTTGATCACGTTCACCGGGACGCTCGCCGGCTGGTACTTGGGCAGCGCGAAAGCGACCGTAAACGGGGCCTCGGGTGCGGGAACCGAGACGGAGCAGGGTGTCTTGCAGCCCGGCCCGAGCGAGGTCGTGGCGTCGGCACCTAGCGGGTTGGATTCGATTCGGACCTGGACGGTCGGCGGAGCCGATTTGAACATGTCCGAGGACATCGAGGAGCAGCCACCAAGACTTGCCGCTCCCAATAGACTCGCTCCGGCTAACGCAACCGCGATGACACGACGAATGACCCATCCACTTCAACTGCGACGAACCGCCACATAACCCGCGCGGACCTTAGGAGCGTCGTCTGGGGCAGGCAACCGGCGGGCTGCGCATAGATAATGAATGGTTAAGGGGTATTTCGCGGAATAACGACGCCATATCAATGGCTTGATAGGGCTATGCCGTCATCAGGCTGCTGGCGGCGGCCGGCAGGTCACGCATGTGATGGATCAGCCGGTCCGGCTTCAGCTCGGCGATCGGCACGTCGGTATAGCCAAAGCTGACCCCGATCACCGGCACCCCGGCGCGGCGGGCCACCCCGACATCGGTTCCGGCATCGCCGACCATGATGCTGGATTTGACTGCTCCGCCGGCGCGCGCAACCGTTTCTCGGAAGATGGTCGGGTCGGGCTTCTGGACGCCAAAGGTGTCCGCGCCGCAGATTGCCGCGAAGCGGCGACTGAGGTCGAGCTGGTCCAGCAGCCGCTTCGACAGCCATTCCAGCTTGTTGGTGCAGACGGCGAGGCGATGGCCTTGCGCGGAAAAATGGTCCAGCGCGGCCTCGAGCCCCTCGAAGGGCCGGGATTCGACGGCGATATGATCGGCGTAATAGGCGATGAAATCCGCGGTCATCCGGTCCATGTCGGCGGGGGTGACCGTGCGGCCCTCGGCCTCCAGCCCCCGCTCGATCAGCTTGCGGGCGCCGGCGCCGATCATGTTGCGGGCCGAGGCCATCGGCACGGGCGGCAGCCCTTCGCGGTCGAGCACGTGGTTCAGCGCGGTGATCAGGTCGGGCGCCGTATCCACAAGCGTGCCGTCGAGATCGAAGACGATGGTGTGAGGGGAGGTCATGGTCCAAGCGCTACCGGCCCGGTCAGGTCAGTGCAAGGGGTGGCGCCATAAGATCAGCTTATAGCCTGTTCCCCAGACCCTGTTCTCCGGCGGAAAACGAGGCTACACAGGCCGCCGAAAGCGGCCACGATCGGCGGCATGTTCGAGACTTCAGAGGCGGGCGCAAACGTGAATATGGACCAGTTGAAGCGACAGGCCGCGGCGCGCGCGCTCGAGGAGGTGCGGGACGGCATGCAGCTCGGGCTCGGCACCGGCTCGACCGCCAAGCATTTCGTCGAGCTGCTCGGCGAGCGCGTCGCTGCCGGGCTCAAGGTGATCGGCGTGCCGACCTCCGAGGCGACGCGCCTCGATGCGACGCGGTGCGGCGTGCCGCTGACTACGCTCGACGAGATCGACCATCTCGACATCACGGTCGACGGCGCCGACGAGATCGATGCCGAACTCAACCTGATCAAGGGCGGCGGCGGTGCGCTGCTGCGTGAGAAGATCGTGGCGGCCGCGTCGGATCGCATGATCGTGATTGCAGATGACACCAAATGGGTGCCCACGCTCGGCAAATTTCCGCTGCCGATCGAGGTCATCCCGTTCGGCCTTGGCGCAACACGCCGTGCGATCGAGAAGGCATTTGCCCAATGCGGCGTTTCCGGGCAAATGGCGGTCCGCAAGGCCAAGGGCGGGGACAAGGACGGCCACGTTTTCGTCACCGACGGCGGCCACTGGATCGTCGATGCCCAGCTCGGACAGATCGAGGATCCTGCCCGCCTCGCCAGCGCGTTGAGCGCGATCCCCGGCGTGGTCGAGCACGGGTTGTTCATTGGCTTGGCCAGCTCGGCTGTTCTGGCGGGCGGCGAGGGAATTCGCGTGATTGAACGGCGTAAGCCGAAAGGAGACTAGGAATGAAGTGCGTTTTGAAATTTTTGCCGGCTGCGACCCTCGCTGTGGGACTGGCCCTCTCGGTCGTCCCGGCCGCTGCGCAGCAGGCCGCGCCCAAGGCTGGCGCTGCGCCCGCCCAGCCCAAAGCCTCGCCTGCGGCGATCGCGGCGGCGAGGGAGATCCTGCAGATCAAGAACGCCACCGCGATGTACGCGGGCGCCGTGCCTGGTCTGGTCGAGAAGACCAAGATCGCGCTGACCCAGCAGAACCTCAACTACCAGAAGGATCTCAACGAGGTCGCCCCGATCGTCGCCCAGCAGCTGCAAGGCCGCCAGAACGAGATCGGCGAAGGCATGGCGCAGATCTATGCCAGCGAGTTCACCGAGCAGGAGCTGAAGGATCTCGTCACCTTCTACAAGTCGCCGCTGGGCAAGAAGCTGATCGACGCCGAGCCGCGCGCCATCGGCCTGTCCATGGCCTTCATGAACTCCTGGGCCCAGAACTTCGCCGAGACCGTGATGGGAGCCTTCCGCGCCGAGATGCGCAAGCGTGGCAAGGAGATCTGACAGACACTATCTGATCAGGACTTCCTGACAGGGGTCGGAGTGGACAATGGCTGAATTCGACGTCGACCTCTTCGTCATCGGTGGCGGCTCGGGCGGCGTGCGTGCCGCCCGCATCGCGGCCGGTTACGGCGCCCGCGTGACGATTGCGGAAGAGTACCGCATGGGCGGGACCTGCGTGATCCGCGGCTGCGTGCCGAAGAAGCTGTTCGTGATCGGCTCGCATTTTCGTCACGAGCTCGAGGACGCCGCAGGTTACGGCTGGACCGTTCCGTCCGCCAGCTTCGACTGGCCGACGCTGATCGCCAACAAGGACAAGGAAATCGCGCGGCTGGAGGCGGCCTACACCGCCAATGTCGAGAAGTCAGGCGCGCAAATCGTCAAGAGCCGGGCGGTGATCGAGGACAAGCACACGGTCCGCCTGCTCGAAAACGACCGCAAGATCACCGCAAGATACATCCTGATCGCCACCGGCGGCGCGCCCAACCACGGCGCGTCGATTCCCGGCATCGAGCACGTGATCTCCTCCAACGAGGCGTTCCACCTGAAGAAGCTGCCGAAGCGGATCGTGATCCAGGGCGGCGGCTACATCGCGCTGGAATTCGCCGGCATCTTCGCCGGCTTCGGCTCCGACGTCACCGTGATCTATCGCGGCGACAACATCCTCCGCGGTTTTGACGAGGATGTTCGCACCCACGTTCGTGCCGAGATGGAGAAGCAGGGCATTACCATTCTCACCGGCTGCACGGTGAGCAAGGTCGATCGCCACGGCGATGAATTCACCACGCATCTGTCGAACGGGTCGAGCATCGCCTCGGAGCAGGTGATGTTCGCGATCGGCCGCCATCCGGCGGTGGCCAATCTCGGGCTCGAGAACGCCGGCGTCGCCATTAATCCTGCGAATGGCGGCATCGCGGTCGACCATTTCTCCCGGAGCTCGGTCGACAGCATTTATGCGATCGGCGACGTCACCCATCGCTTCAACCTGACGCCGGTCGCGATCCGCGAAGGCCACGCCTTCGCCGACACCGTGTTCGGCAAGCGCGAGGTGAAGGTCGACCACGCCAACATCCCGACCGCGGTGTTCTCGCAGCCGGAGGTCGGCACCGTTGGTCTGACCGAGACCGAGGCGCGCGCGCAGTTCAGTCATGTCGACATCTACAAGACCTCGTTCCGCCCGATCAAGGCGACGATGTCCGGCCGCGACACCCGTGTGCTGATGAAGCTCGTGGTCGATGGCTCGACGGATCGCGTGCTCGGCTGCCACATCGTCGGCGATGCCGCCGCCGAGATCACGCAAGCCGTCGCGATCGCGGTGAAGATGAAGGCGACCAAGGCTGATTTCGACGCGACGATCGCGCTGCATCCGACCGCAGCCGAAGAGCTCGTCACCATGCGCACCCCGACCGCGCGCCACGTGCGCCAGGCCGCGGAGTAGGGCGTCTCCTAAGCGTAGAGATATCCGACCGGCTTGCCTTCGGTGCGCAGTGGACGAATGTCCTTCTGCGTGATGATCTGGCCGGCGAGACCGTCGATCTCGTCGCGCTGCGTCGGCGTCCAGCCGCGAAGGTCGTCGATGCCCCTGAGAAGGCCGAGCCGGAGCACCTGCGTGTTCTCGCCGACCGCAATGAGGCTGATCGAGCTCTTGCCTGCGGTCACGACGTCGCCGGCCGCGAGCTCGAAGGTCTCGCCCGCCTTGTTCTTGAATTCGGCCGTGCCGCGAATGACGCGATAGATCACGACCTCGCCCTTGGCGAACGAGGCGGCGTCCGCGGATGTCGATGTACTCTTCGGCAGAAGCGACCGGCCGCGCGGATCTGTTGCGATGATGTGGCCGGTGACGAGCTGGCCGCTCGGTGCCTCGATGCCGATGTCGCGCACGTAAACCGGCAGCGCTGACTTGATCGAGCCGTCGCCAAGCGGCTTGAACAGTGCATCCAGCGCCAGCGGATCCTGAAGCCAGAAGCCGGCATTGGCCGGGCGATCGTGCAGCGGATGGCTCCAGGCCACGCGCGGCGTTTCGGCTTCGTTGATCTGATCGGGACCGACGATCGTGGGATTCGGAAAGGTGGTGGGATCGGTGATGAAGGCTTCGAGGAATTTGCCCGAACAGCCCATCGAGACCGGATCCGGCACCACCGTCTGCGGCGTCTTCAAATTCTCTTCGGTCGACAGGCCCGACCAGGTGTAGAACAGCTGGCGATGCACGATCGCGCTTTGCAGCATCACCGCGCCGGGGCCGACATTGTAGAAGCGCCCGTCATAGTCGAAGGTGAAAGCCCCCGAGGTGACCAGCACGAGCTGAAAGCCGCCGGGTGGAAGATGCAGATGGAAGTCGGTGGGACCGGTGTCGGGACGGTAGATCGGCAGATTGGTCGCGACTTCGTGGAGCAGGAAGGTTTCGTTGTTGGCGTGAAAGCCTTCATTGGCGCGATTGTAGAGTGCTTGCGGGCGATACGTCGCCTCGAACTTCGCATTCCGATCGCGATCGATCGCGATGAAGTCCTGCGTGTTGAGGCGGAGCGGCGCGCCATTCGGATGGGTGAGGCCGGTCGTCCTGAGATCGCCCGCAGCATGCACGTTCATGACGTTCTCCGCTCTGCGCCGTTGCTTCGCTTGCACCGTCATTGCGAATTTTGGGCCAGTTGGTTTGCGAAGCAGCAAGCGGGCCTGGCGCCGCGATGCCGGCGTGCCCGTTCAGGAAAAATCCGGTGGTTGCACGGGAGGTTAGATCGACGGCTTGTTCTGATCGTCGGACGCGTGCCGGGGACGCGCGTCCGGCGCAGCGAGGGGACCTGTCTAATTTGTCGGCAAGCCCCGCCAGTGCGCGTGCAGCGGCGGCGGTGCCGGATCGGTCCGATGGCGCCTTCGGGATTTAGCGAAAACGTCGCGACCCGGGCCGGGCGGCGATTGACAGATTGTTCATGGTTTGTTCTTATGCTGCTGCGACCGAGATGGAGGCAGCCATGGACAACCGTATCAGCGAAATTCGCAGAACCATCAGAGCGCTCCGCGTCAGCATGCGCGAAGCCGAAGCGATCATGCATGAGCAGATCAACCGCGACGAGGACTGCAGCTTCGTGGCGCAGGAAGTCATCAAGATGCGCTCGGTCATGAGCCTGCTCGCGAAGGAGCGGATCGCGCTCGGTGATCACGAGCCGATCGTCGTGAACAATTTCTTCATCCCGCGGCGCCGGCCGACGCGAAAGCCGGTCGCGGCTCTTTCACCGACCGTGGATTCCGTGTTCCGTCCGCGCGTGGTGGCGCGGGTTTGACGCGGAGGGCGGCTCAATCAAAAGCGTGAGGCGCAGCCCGATCCGGCTTGCCGGCCGGGCTGTCAGCCCACTTTGCCATCTCCATGGTCCGCGAATCGACGCCCTCGCACCAGAAGCAGCTTGGCCGCACGCGGCCGTTCTCGGACAGGATCGGGACCAGGCTGTGGCCGCAACCGGCGCACCAGGCGATGTCAGTCATGCATTCCCCCACGGCGTAGCAAATTCAGAAATGACGTTCTCGTCCGCGAAGCTTGCGTGGGCGCTATGACGGCGCTGGAGCACTGCGCCCGATCGGCGCGCTCGTCCCTGAGATCGTCGATGTAGCGATCCATCGTGACACGGCTGCGATGTCGTCGCCGTTTTCGCGATAGGCGCGAAGCTGGAATTCGGCAGAACTGCCGCGGTCTATGATGACGCGGCAATGCTCGATCTCGGCGGCGCAGCCCAGTGCGTCGGCGTCCCCGGCGGTGTCGTCGATGATTCGGGAGAGCATCTCCGAGATCGTGACGGGTCCGTCTCTGGAGGCGAAGATGCAATCGGTGCCGTAGCGCTGGGCGCGCCATTTATTCTCTACCGCAATTGCGCGTTCGACCGCGGTGACCCCTTTGGACAGATCCGGCCGCAGATAGAGGTGGCGCGTCAGGCAGCGATAGAGCGAGGCGATGGCGACGGCGTCGTCGATGAAGGTGCAGGTGTCGGGCGCCCGAAGCTCGAGGGTCGGGTGCCGCATTGACGGGCGCATCGCCCACCAGATGTGGCTCTCGTCGGGAATCACGCCGGAGCGCTGCAAGGCGCCGACATAGTCGTCGTAATCCTGCCTGCTCTCGAACAGTTCGGGCAGGCCGGTGCGCGGCAGCTCGGAATAGGCGGCAAGACGGTAGCCCTTCAGCCCGGTCTTGTGCGAATTCCAGAACGGGGAGGAGGCGGACAGCGCGATGAACAGCGGCAGATGCGGCAGCATTGCCCGCATCACCGCCATGCGCTTCTCGGGATCGGGCAGCTGGACGTGCACATGCATGCCGCACATCATGTTGCGATGGCCGATGCTGCGCAGATCCTCGATCATCTCCTCATAGCGCGGTTTCGGGCTCGGCTGCGACATGCGCCAGACAGCGGTCGGGTGCGTGCCGCAGGCCATGATCACGAAACCATATTGCGCGGCGACGTTGGCGACTTCGCGCCGCAGGAAGCGAAGCTCTTCGCGGGCGTCGTTGACGTCGACGTGGACGTTGGTGGCGACCTCGAGCTGGGATTGCAGCATCTCCCGCATGGCCTGGCCGCCGGTCGACCAGTTCGCCGATTCGAACAGCTCGTTCGGAGTCTGAATGGCGACCTCGAAGCTGCGGCGGTCCGCCAAGAAATATTCCTCCTCGATCCCGAAGGAATACTCAGCTGCCTTGGCCCCGCCGCCGGCAGAGCGAATGACCAGGTGCTGCTTGTCACCCGAATCG
Source organism: Bradyrhizobium sp. AC87j1 (assembly GCF_002936975.1). Lineage (NCBI taxonomy): Bacteria > Pseudomonadati > Pseudomonadota > Alphaproteobacteria > Hyphomicrobiales > Nitrobacteraceae > Bradyrhizobium > Bradyrhizobium sp. AC87j1. The sequence continues at coordinate 111,441 of NZ_PTFE01000006.1, read as the reverse complement.
AGGCGCAGCAGTTTCAAAACGTCCGAAGTAGATGTCATTGGGCCACCCGGCAAAGGCATTACCTGCGGGCGATAATCCGTCTGACGGGGGCGGGTTCCGCGTCGCACTCACCGGAAATTGCAACGTCGAACGGAACAATCTTCACGTTTTCGGACGCGCGCGCGATCAGCGCGTGATTTGGCGGCACTTCGGTCCAGTCCGATTCCTTGTCGAACGGTTCGGACACGACGATGACCTGGCCGCCGTCCTCCCGGTAATAGAGCGTATTTGCGGCGTCGTTGACCGCAACTCGAAACGCATAGAGATCCAGGCCGTTGGCGATCGCACTGGTGAAGCGCAGCCGTTCGCGCAGCTGGCCTTCATTGACGAGGCCGACGAGGGCCTGCAGCACGCGCCGCGTCGCTCCAAGCGGATCGCTGTCGAGGCCGGCGCCCATCATCGCCAGGAACACAGCCTCCGAATCGGTCGTGCCCAGCCGCGACGGATAATAAGCATCGGGGATCAGCGCCTCGACCTTGCGCCGCAGCCGATTCCAGCTCCCGACGAAACCGTTGTGCATGAACATCCAGTAGCCGCAGGCAAAGGGATGGCAGTTCTGTCGCGTCACCGCCGTGCCGGTGGCGGCGCGCACATGGGCAAAGAACAAGTGCGAGCGCAGATGCCGGCAGAGATAGCGCAGGTTTTCGTCCGACCAGGCTGGGCGGGTCTCGCGATAAAGGCCGGGCTCCGGATGCTCGCCGTACCAGCCGAGACCAAAGCCGTCGCCATTCGAGCCCGCCGTGGATTGCAGCGAGCGGATGCTCTGCGCGACCAGCGAATGTTCGGGCTCGGTGACATAAGGCTCAAACGAGGTGGTCTCGCCACGGTATGCGATCCAGCGGCACATGGGAGTTCCTGTGAGGCGGCGGATGGGTTGTGAGCTGCACTAACCGGCGTGCCGGCCTCGTGGTTCCCGGCGCCAAGCAGCGATCACCAGAGCCGAGTTCAGTGTTACGATGCGGCAAGTCGACATTGGAGGCCGAGATGAACGATCAAGCCGTATTGGCCGCGCTTCAGCGACATTGGGACGCCTCGGATGCCAATGATTTCGAGGTCGAGCACGATATCTATCGCGTGGACGCAGTGCTCGACTATCCGCAGTCGGGCGAGCGCATCCGCGGTCGCAAGAACATTCAGGAGAGCAGGTTCGTGCAGCCGAACCAGAAGCGCTTCACGGTTCGGCGGATCGTTGGCGGCGGCGATCTTTGGGTCAGTGAATTCGTGCTGAGCTATGATGGGGTGCCGTCTTATGTCGTGAGCATCATGGAATTCCATGACGGGCTGGTGACGCACGAGACGCAATATTTCGGCGACCGGTTCGATCCCGCGCCATCCCGTGCGCATCTGGTCGAGCCGGTGGGGTGAGACACGTTGATGCAGGTACGCGACGAGATAGTGGCCTCTTGCCTCGGACAAGCGCAGCGCCTTAGCGGTGCGCAGCGCGTCCGGAACACCATGGAACCGATGCGGCGGCTGGTCGCAGTCATCTCGCCTTGATTCCGACGGACCCACCTTTATGTCTGACACGAACAAGAATCCGGGCCCCTCTGGCGAGGACGTCGACGATGTCGGCAAACCTCGTGATGTCGGATGACCTGTCCCGCGCGAATGCGATGGATCGGCCGATCGTCGGGCCTCTGTACGTTCTCTCCGACCATTCGTCCCCATCGCAGCTCCGTGCGGCCATTTCGCAACATTGAGGAGCAACGATGACTGACGCCAAGCATTCAAATCCGATCGAAATCGAAATCACGGAACCGTCCAGCCTGAACGAGCAGGCCGCGGTCGCGCTGGTGATCGTGGGCGCGCTGGTCGCGGTTGCCGACCGGCGGGTTTCGCCGGTCGAGCGCGACGAGGTGATCCGTTTCATCAAGGATCGCAAGCTGGCGCCGCACATTTCGGACGAACGGCTCTATGCGATGTTCGATGAACTCGCCGAACGGCTCGAGGAACCGGATTTTGCCAATGTCGTGATCGACACGCTGCGGCCGGTTTCGAACTTGCCGCTGTCGTCCCATCTGATGGAGCTGTCGGAGCGCGTTGCTGCGGCGGATGAGGACGTCCATCCCCATGAAGTGCAGGCGATCAAATTGTTGCGCTTGCTGACGCTGGTGCTGCCGCGCGCGAAGCCGGTCACGTCGGGTCAAGGGCGCACCGAACGGCGGACGGCCATAGAGGAGTGAGCATGAACGCAGCATCGCACGAGCGTACGAGTGAAGCCGCAAGTCCCGCCAGCGAAATGGCCGGCGGCGACCCGCGCCTCGAAAAGCTCGTCGATCGGCTGCCGCCCCGCATGGGTGACACGGTCACCTATCTGCTCAAGCCGTCGAACCGCTGGGTCCGAATTCCATCGGGCGCGCTCCTCATTGTGGGCGGCGTGCTTTCCTTTCTTCCGATCCTCGGCGTCTGGATGCTGCCGCTCGGTCTCGCGCTGCTTGCCGAGGACGTGCCTGCGTTGCGCTCCTCACGGTCGAAGGTCCTGGATTGGGTCGAGCGGAAGAAGCCGCATTGGCTCGATCCGTCTGCGCCAAAAAATGATCAAACATGATTGAATTCATCACACCCGAAGCGCTCACTGCCCTCCTTCAAGTCGTCCTGATCGACCTCGTTCTCGCCGGCGACAATGCCGTCGTCATCGGCCTCGCCGCAGCGGGACTTCCGGCCGAACAGCGCCGCCGCGCCATCATCGTCGGTATCGCCGCCGCCACGGTACTGCGCATCGTCTTCGCCGGCGTCGCGACCCAGCTGCTGCAGGTCATCGGCCTGTTGCTTGCCGGCGGCGTATTGCTGCTCTGGGTTTGCTGGAAGATGTGGCGCGAGCTGCGCGAGCAGGCGCATGCGAGGCATCTGGCGTTCAGCCATGGCGGCGGCGCGGATGGTGCGACCGTGCAGCGAAAGACCTTCGGTCAGGCTGCGGTGCAGATCGTTGCCGCCGACGTCTCGATGTCGCTCGACAACGTGCTCGCGGTCGCCGGCGCCGCGCGCGAGCATCCCTACATTCTTGTCTTCGGGCTGTTGCTGTCGGTCGCGATGATGGGCGTTGCCGCCGACCTGCTTGGCCGCGTGCTCCAGAAGCATCGCTGGGTCGCCTATATCGGCCTCGCCATCATCATTTACGTCGCCTTCGAGATGATCTATCGGGGCTCGCTCGAGCTCGCGCCTGTCATCGCGAGTCTCTGAGGCGACAACTCTTTCCGCAATCCGGAGTAATTCATGACGTCCGAACCCAAAGCACCTTCGGCGCAGGTCGAGCCGCCGCGCCTAGGCCTGTTTGCGCAGCTCATCTTTGGCTCGCGTTGGCTGCAAGTGCCGCTCTATGTCGGCCTGATCGTCGCGCAGGCCGTCTATGTGCTGCTGTTCCTGAAGGAGCTCTGGCATCTGGTCGCGCACTCGTTCGACGCCAGCGAGCAGCAGATCATGCTGGTCGTGCTCGGGCTGATCGACGTCGTCATGATCTCGAACCTTCTGATCATGGTGATCGTCGGTGGCTACGAGACCTTCGTTTCCCGCCTGAATCTGACCGGTCATCCCGACGAGCCGGAATGGCTGAGCCATGTCAATGCCAGCGTGCTCAAGATCAAGCTCGCGATGGCGATCATCGGCATCTCCTCGATCTCGTTGCTCAGGACCTTCATCGAGGCCGGCAATCTCGGCACCACGCGCAGCAATTTCACCGAGACCGGCGTGATGTGGCAGGTGTTGATCCACATGACCTTCATCGTCTCGGCGATCGGCATCGCCTGGGTCGACCGCCTCAGCGATAACGGCCATCGCAAGGAGGCCGGCCACGGCTGATCAACCTGGCCGTCCGAATCCTCCCGAGCGGCCAATCCTGAGCCCGCCTGATCGTCCGATCCGGCGGGCTCTTTTTTGAGATCGATAAAATTGTCCGCAATCCGCTCAGCCGCGGCAAACCCTGCGGACAAGAAGCGTGGTGCCTTAAACCAGACCTTTGGAACCGACCTGCATCCTGCTCGCAAAAGGCAGGGCTATCGGCATGTCAATTCTGAGGGAGATCGGCGCATCGGTCGCGGGAGTCTACGCGCTCCTGCTCGTCTGCGACGCATTGTTCGGGGTCGGTGAGGCGCGCTTCGACGACGCCTATTACCGCGCCAGCTTCTACGCGCCGCGGCCGAAGGAGTTTCGGTTTGCGAGCGACACGCCGCCGGCGGTCCGCGTCAGCGACGCGTTCGCGCAGTTCGCGCCGGGCGAGGCCAAGCCCAACAGGCGCTACTCGTCCCTGACGACGATCATCCGGTAGGGCCTGTGCTCTTTAATCCGCTGTCCGCCTGACGTCCGGTTTACCGCCAGCATCGGCCGAAGAGCGGATGGCCTCCGAGGTCGCCGATGGGTCAGGAGCCGAAGTGTCGCTTGTCGCCTTCGTATGCTCTATTCGTCGTAGTTGCGCCGTTGACCGCGGCAAAAAGCAAAGAGCCCCAATGAACCGATCCGTCCATGTTGCTGCAGGACTTTTTGATAGCCGGCCGTATGGTTTTGCTCAGGTTACAGTCATTCGGACGCCGTTCGGTGACGTGGTAAATGTGTCCGGCCAGGTAGCTTGGGATGCCGATCGAAACATCGTCGGTGCCGGTGACATCGGGCGTCAACTTGAAAAGAGCCTAGAAAACCTAGCTCTCGCATTGGCATCGGTTGGCGCGACGCTCGATGACGTCGGCTCACTCCGACTCTACATCAGGCTAAGTCACATGCATGAAAGTGGAGCGATCACCAGCGTTCTCAGGGCGGCGTTCGGCGAGAACCCGCCCTGCGCAACCTGGATCGGGGTGCCGAGCCTCGCCAACGACGCTTTCCTGATCGAGGTCGAACCCTCTAACGTTTTTCTTGCGCGCAAGTAAATGGCTGACGGCAGCAGTGGGTCACAAGCCGCAGATCACGCTCAAGGTGGTTGACTTCCGCGTTACGATGGTGAACCGACATTTATGGGTATACGCCCTGGTTCAATGCGCACGCCGGCGGTCCCGCGGCCTTCAGCTTGGCGGCTTCCTCGTCGGTGAAGACGCGGCTGCGCGTCGGGAATCGCACGCCTTTCAGCGTTTCCACGGGAACGCCCGGGCTGCGGCCGTAAACGATATCTACAAGGCCTTGTGTTGCCCGACGGGCAAAACACGCGAGCGGTGGGGCAACGCCCGCCACCAAAAATATTCCACTTTACCGAAATTCGGAAATCGCGTATGTGTCGCTGCATCCCGGCCCAACGAAGAGGGGCGTATCGCGATCGTCACGAACGCGGGCCGGGTGGCGGTGGACGCAGATGACATCGGCGCGAAGGATTTCGCAGGGCGGGCAACCGTGAGCGAAACACCTGGCGCACACGACCGGTGTGATCCGCGTACGGCAAAATCGTGTGGTCCTGACACCCGGGGTCTGTGCGTCAAGTCTTGCGGTGATGTGGCGGTCCAACCGGGCACGCGCATCAGCCATCCGCAAGTCGACGGGGGCAATAGTGCATCGCTCCCCGGGGAGAGCACGACATAAGCCGTCAAACCACTGCAGGGAAGGCCGGGATGCTCCGGTTGCCCTGTTACCCGCTATGCATGAAGCACACGCAATCTGCTCTGGCATGGCGGTCGATGGGAGCCAACCGGCTCCCGGCCTTCCCTGCGCCCTCATTCAAAAGAGGGTGAAGCGATCGTGCAAAGCTCGGGCGAGAAAAGCCGCGAGGACGCGAAGCTGTGTCTCAGTCCCCCTGAATCCATTCGGCGACGCCTCGCCACAGCGTGTCGCGGTGCTCGGGGCGGAAGAAGCCGAAATGGCCTATTGCTTTGGCGCCGACATCGGACGGCTTGATGTTGAGCACCTCCGGCTTGATCGCGGTGAACCCGCTCGCGAGCAGCTCGACTGCCGGCCGCGTCGCCCAGGGATCGTCCGAGAAGCACAGCGCCCGCAGCTCGCCCTTGAACTTCGCAAAATTCTCCAGCGCCGGCAGCTTGGAATCGAAGAGATAGCGGGGGCTCGAGACCCATTCGGCCCATTGCAGGAAGACGCCCTTGGGCAAATTCTCGCCGACGCCGGCCCAGCCGGGGGCATAGCCGAGCGTATGGGCGAGCGGGACGCCAATGAGGTTCATGAAGGCGAAGACGCGGTATTTCTCCGGCGAGGTCATCAGCCGCCACGTCGCGGCCTGCGAGGCCACGAAGGCGGCGCGCGAGATTTCGCTGTTGTTCGCAATCAGCCCCAGCGCCTGACCGCCGAAGGAATGGCCGACATAGGCGAGGGGCAGGGCGTTGTACCGGTCCCGCATCCAGCTGACCGCGGCGGTGACGTCGAGCGCGGCCCAGTCCGACATCGAGGCCTTGAAGCCGACCAGCGATTTCGGCTGGTTGTAGCCGACCATCGCCGGCAGCCGGGAATCGCCGATGCCGCGATAGTCGTAAGTGAGCACCGCGCAGCCGCGATGGGCGAGATAGGAGGCAAAGCCCCGGTAGATCTTGCGCGGCACGGCGGTCGCCGAATTGATCAGGACGGCATGCCGTTTGGTGCCGCGCGGCAGGAACAGGGTGCCGGCCAGGGCATACCCGTCGGTCGCCGGGAAGTTGATCTCGTCGATGAAAACGTCGTCCAGTGCCGCGTCCATGGGCGCAAGGTATCCTGCCAGTTGCCTCGCCCTCCCAGCAAATGCGAATTTGGCTTTCCCCGCAAGGGTTTGCAGGACCAAATGGATTTACAACTGGCGGGGCGGGGCCAGCCTGTGTATAAGGCGGCCCTCGCAACCCACAGATCAGGTTGTGCTTTTTGCTTCACGGAGAGATTGCGATGTCCGAGCGGTGGACGCCCGAGTCCTGGCGCAGCAAGCCGGTGCTACAGGTGCCCGACTATCCCGACGCCAAGGCCCTGGCCGACGTGGAGGCGCAGCTTGCGACCTTTCCGCCGCTGGTGTTCGCGGGCGAGGCGCGCAACCTGAAGAAGGCGCTGGGGCGCGTTGCGGCCGGCGAGGCCTTCCTGCTGCAGGGCGGCGACTGCGCCGAGAGCTTTGCCGAACACGGCGCCAACAACATCCGCGATTTCTTCCGCGTGCTGCTGCAGATGGCGGTGGTGCTGACCTACGCCGGCGCCGTCCCGGTGGTGAAGGTCGGCCGCGTCGCCGGCCAGTTTGCGAAGCCGCGGTCGTCGCCGACCGAGAAGCTCAATGGCATCGAGTTGCCGAGCTATCGTGGCGACATCGTCAACGACATCGCCTTCACCAAGGAAGCGCGCGTGCCGGATCCGCAGCGCCAGCTGATGGCCTATCGCCAGTCCGCGGCGACGCTGAACCTGCTCCGCGCCTTCGCGACCGGCGGCTACGCCAATCTCGGCAGCGTGCATCAGTGGATGCTCGGCTTCCTCAAGGATTCACCGCAGTCTCGCCGCTACAAGGAGCTGGCCGACCGCATCTCGGACGCGCTCAACTTCATGCGCGCCTGCGGCCTCGATCTCGAAGCCCATCCCGAGCTGCGCGCCACCGATTTCTACACCAGCCACGAGGCGCTGCTGCTCGGCTACGAGCAGGCGATGACCCGCGTCGATTCCACCACTGGCGACTGGTACGCGACCTCGGGCCACATGATCTGGATCGGCGACCGCACCCGCCAGCTCGATCACGGCCATATCGAATATTTCCGCGGCATCAAGAACCCGATCGGGCTGAAATGCGGCCCGTCGCTCAAGCCCGACGAGCTCTTGAAGCTGATCGACGTGCTCAACCCCGACAACGAGCCGGGCCGGTTGACGCTGATCGGCCGCTTCGGCTCGGACAAGGTCGGCGAGCACCTGCCGAACATGATCCGCGCCGTGAAGCGCGAGGGCAAAGTGGTGGTCTGGTCGTGCGACCCCATGCACGGCAACACCATCACCTCGACCTCAGGCTACAAGACGCGCCCGTTCGACCGGGTTCTGTCTGAGGTGAAGTCTTTCTTCACGATCCATGCCGCCGAAGGCACCCATGCCGGCGGCGTGCATCTGGAGATGACCGGGCAGGACGTCACCGAGTGTATCGGCGGCGCCCGCGCGATCACGGACGAGGACCTCAACGACCGCTACCACACGGTCTGCGATCCGCGCCTCAATGCCGAGCAATCCATCGACATGGCTTTCCTGATCGCCGAGCTCCTCAAGCAGGAACGCGCCGGCAAGGCCACGCCGATGCCGGCCGCAGCGGGGCTCTAGGATCTTGCTGCGGATCTGGAAGGCCACGATCAATTCCCGTAACGGTCTGGCCTTTGCGTTCCGATCGGAGCAGGCCGTCCGCGAGGAGATTTTTGCGCTCCTCGCCTCGCTGCCGCTGGCCTGGTTGATCGGCGCGACCGCGATGCGCGCGGTCGAGCTGGTCTGTTCGGTTGCGTTCGTGCTGACCGTGGAGTTGCTCAACACCGCGATCGAAAAGCTTGCCGATCGGCTGACGATGGATCACGACAAGCAGATCGGGCGGGTCAAGGACATGGGCTCGGCCGCCGTCGGCGTCGCGCTGCTGATGGCCGGCGCGTTCTGGATCATCGCCATCATCGAGCGACTGGGATTTATCTGATCGGAGCGCGGCGGCCATGACCGAACGTCTCAAAGCATTCGCGGTCACGCTCGCCCAGCTCAATCCGACCCTGGGCGACATCGAGGGCAACGCCGCGAAGGCGCGCGATGCGCGCGCGAGAGCCATCGCCGACGGCGCCGATCTCGTGCTGTTTCCGGAATTGTTCATCGCCGGCTATCCGCCGGAAGACCTCGTGCAGAAGCCGGCCTTCCAGGCGGCCTGCCGCGCCGCGATCGAGGCACTGGCCCGAGAGACCGCCGATGGCGGGCCGGCCATGCTGATCGGCACGCCCTGGGTCGAGGACGGCAAGCTCTACAATGCCTGCGCGCTGCTCGACGGCGGGCGCATCGCTGGTTTGCGTTTCAAATGCAATCTGCCGAACTACGGCGTGTTCGACGAGAAGCGGTTGTTTTCGCGCGGCCCTGCCGCTGGCCCTGTGACCGTGCGCGGCGTGCGCATCGGCGTGCCGATCTGCGAGGACATCTGGCTGGAAGAGTCCGAGGATTACGAGAACGTGGTCGAGACGCTGGCCGAGACCGGCGCCGAGATCATCCTGGTGCCGAACGGCTCGCCTTACGCCCGTGACAAGAGCGACGTGCGCCTGTCGGTCGCGGTGGCGCGCGTGACCGAAAGCGCGCTGCCGCTGGTGTATCTCAACCAGGTGTGCGGCCAGGACGAACTGGTGTTCGACGGCGCGTCCTTCGCGCTCAACAGCGATCTTTCGCTTGCTGCGCAATTGCCGGCGTTCGAGGAGAGCATCGTCACGCTGCGCTTTGCGAGAAATGGCGACGACTGGCGCTGCACGGGCCCGATCGCCGGGCAACCCGAGGGCGACAAGGCCGATTACGCCGCCTGCGTGCTGGGCCTGCGCGACTACGTCACCAAGAACGGTTTTCCCGGCGTGCTGCTCGGCATTTCCGGCGGCATCGACTCGGCCCTCTGCGCGGCGATCGCGGTCGATGCGCTCGGCGCCGATCAGGTGCACGGCGTAATGCTGCCGTATCGCTACACCGCAGCACACTCCATCGCCGATGCGGGCGAGCTCGCCGGCCATCTCGGCATCCGCTATGAGGTGCTGCCGATCGCGGAGGCTGTGACCGGCTTCGAGACCATCCTCTCGGGCCTCTTCAAGAATCTGCCGCCCGATATCACCGAGGAGAACCTCCAGGCCCGCAGCCGCGGCACGCTCTTGATGGCGATCTCCAACAAGACCGGGTTGATGGTGGTGACGACAGGCAACAAGTCGGAAATGTCGGTCGGCTACGCCACGCTCTATGGCGACATGAACGGCGGCTTCAACCCGATCAAGGACATCTACAAGACGCAGGTGTTTCGGCTGGCGAGCCTGCGCAACGGCTGGAAGCCCGATGGCGCGCTCGGGCCGGCGGGCGAGGTGATCCCGCCCGACATCATCACACGGCCGCCGAGCGCAGAGCTGCGCGAGAACCAGACCGACCAGGATTCGCTGCCGCCCTATGAGGTGCTCGATGCCATCCTGGAGCGTCTTGTCGAGCGTGAGCAGCCGCTGGATCAGATCATCGCCGCCGGTTTCGATCGCGAAACGGTCACCCGCATCGACCATCTGCTCAACGTCGCCGAATACAAGCGCCGCCAGGCCGCGCCCGGCGTGAAGGTGACGCCCAGGAATTTCGGCCGCGACCGCCGCTATCCCATCACCAACCGCTTTCGCGACAAGGGCGAGGGGCTGCCCGCCGTCGACGAGACGCTGGTCTCGCGCGGCAGCAAGGCATCGATCGACGTGTTCGAGGGGTGAAGCTTTCGGTGTGAGGACAATAGTGCCCCATGGTTCGCGGTCATCATCCGCGAAGGCGGATGATCCAGTACTCCGCGGCGGATATTGAGACGACCGACTTCGGCCATAGCGCGTCAATAGGGATGGCCCGCGCTGGTGTCGAGCAGGTGAGGCATGGCAGACGAGTTCATCCTAGATATTGAGGATCTCCGTGAGGTCGCTGCCTACGCGGCGGAAAATGCCGCGGACGTGCTGGAGATATTCGAGCAATCGTATCCCGCAGATTCCCGTCCGCGCGATGCGCTCGAAACCGCCCGGACGTTCGCAAGAGGAGGCAAGCGGGTGAAGGCCTTGCGCGATGCTGCCTGGGCCGCGCTGAAGGCAGCAAAGGAAGCCGAAAATGCAGCAGCCAGCCAAGCTGCGCGCGCCGCGATGTGTGCCTCATCCGCGGCCTATCTCCATCCCTTGGCTCGATCGACTCAGGTCAGGCACATTCTCGGCGCGCCCGCTCATGCAGCCCGGGCCACTGAACTTGCAGCGGGCGATGCTGCAGATGTTGGTGCCGACTATGTTGAGCGCGCCGTCCGGCGCGCGACGCCTGGGCTCGTCGAGGTTCTGCGCCGCTACCCGCTCGCACCGTCCGGTGGAGGGCGGGTTGGCGAACTGCTGCGCGCAATCGATCGCAGGCTTCGCAGCGAGCTGGCGTAACCAGATGCCCACCTCGCAAGGTAATGGCGGTGAGAACTCAGATTGCCGCTATGACCGGGTTGCGAAAAACAGCACCCGCAGGAAGTGCGTGTATTCGGATTCGAGCACCATGATCGACACAAATACCAATACCGCGATCGGCGGCAGCAGGATGGCATAGGCCAGTGCCAGTCGCTCCCAGGCCATGTGCATGAAGACTGCGACGATCAGGCCTGCCTTCAACATCATGAACAACAGGATCAGCGACCACCTCAGGTAGCCATGCAGGCCAAAATAGTCGACGAGGTAGGAGCACGTGCTGAGGACGAACAACCAGCCCCAGACCACGAGGTAGAGCTTGATCGGGTGCTGTTGACCGCTGGCGTGAACGGCTCCCGTTGCGACTGCGCCATGCGCCGGAGCGTGGAGCTGTCCTTCCATGTGTACCGCCGCGTTTGTCATGCGCCGACCTCACCAAAGATAGAAGAATGCAAAGATGAACACCCACACGAGATCGACGAAGTGCCAGTACAGGCCCATGATCTCGACGATCTCGTAATACCCCTTGCGGCTCGTGAAGAAGCCACGCCTCTCGACGTCGAAGTCTCCGCGCAAGACCTTCCGCGCAATGGCGATCAGGAAGATCACGCCGATGGTCACGTGGGTGCCGTGGAATCCGGTGATCATGAAGAAGCTCGCACCAAACTGCGGTGCGCCCCACGGATTGCCCCAGGGCCGGACGCCCTCCATGATCAGCTTGGTCCATTCGAAGGCCTGCATGCCGACGAAGGTTGCGCCGAACGCCGCCGTGGCCAGCATCAAGGCTGCGGTTCTGACGCGATCGCGGCGGTAGCCGAAATTGACGGCCATCGCCATCGTCCCGCTGCTGCTGATCAGGACAAAGGTCATGATGGCGATCAGGATCAGCGGAATGTGATTGCCGGCGATGTTGAGGGCGAAGACTTCGCTGGGATTGGGCCACGGCACGGTCGTCGACATGCGCGCCGTCATGTAGGAGAGCAGGAAGCAGCTGAAGATGAAGGTGTCACTGAGGAGGAAGATCCACATCATGGCCTTGCCCCAGGACACGTTCTTGAAGGCGCGCTGATCGGACGCCCAGTCGGCGGCGATGCCGCGCCAGCCTTCAAGCCGCGCAGTCGAATGGCCCGGATTTGTCAGCATGGTCTCTGCCATCTGGTCTCGCCTCCCTAGCTCAGCAATCGGCGACAGATGTTGACGAAATCGTCGGTCCAGCCCGTGAGAAGCCCGAGCAGCACAAGCCAGACCAGCAGCAGGAAGTGCCAGTAGATGGTGCACAGCTCCACGCTCAAGCGCATGTCGGCGATCCCGGCGCCACGCCACATCTTGGTCGAGGTTCGGCCCAAAGCGACCAGACCGCCCGTCAGATGCAGCCCGTGCACTGCGGTCAATAAGTAGAAGAAGGAGTTCGCCGGATTGGACGCCACGAAATATCCGGCCGCGCCGAGCTGTTGCCAGGCCAGAAGCTGTCCGCCGAGGAAGATCACGGCAGCTGCGCCGCCTGCGAGCAGGCCGATCATGACACCTTCAGCGTCGTCTCGGCGCGCGGCCACGTAGGACCATTGCAGCGCGACGCTGCTCAGGATCAGGACGCCCGTGTTGAACCACAGCAGCCGCGGCACGGGCAGCGTCCGCCAGTCCGCCACGTCCATGCGCATCGAGTAGGCGCTGATGAAGAGGACGAACAATGCGCTCGCGACGGCGAGAAACACGCCAAGTCCGATCTTTGCTGCCGGCCAGGTCATGGCGTCGCCGCCGGGGAAGTCACCGGCCGGACCTTCCTCCAGCCAGGGCCTGGCCGTCAGCCGCTGCTGCGACAGCCACCATCCGGCGACGACCGCGATCACAGCCACGAACAGGATGACGGCACTCACGAAGCAGCTCCCTGAACGACGTGCGTCGCGCGCGGCGGCTGGTTCTGCGGAATGAAGTCCTCCTCGGCGCCGGGTACGCTGTAGTCATAGGCCCAGCGGTAGACGACCGGCAGCTCCTTGCCCCAGTTGCCGTGCCCGGGAGGCGTCTCCGGCGTCTGCCATTCCAGCGTCGTCGCCCGCCACGGATTGCCGCCTGAGGCCTCACCTTTGAACAGGCTCCAGGCAAGATTGAACAGGAACACCATCTGGCTGAAGCCGACGGTCAAGGCCACCACGGAGATGAAGGCGTTCAGTGAATGGGCCGAGGACGGGATGAACGACGTATCTCCGAGTTCGAAATACCGGCGCGGAACTCCGAGCAGCCCAAGATAGTGCATGGGGAAGAAGATCAGGTAGGCGCCGAGGAAAGTGACCCAGAAGTGAAACTTGCCGAGTGCGTCATTGTACATTCGCCCCGTGACCTTGGGGTACCAGTGATAGATCGCACCCAGCACGACCATGATCGGCGCCACGCCCATCACCATGTGGAAATGCGCGACTACGAACATGGTATCGGAGAGGGGCACGTCCACGACGACGTTGCCGAGGAAGAGGCCGGTGAGCCCGCCGTTCACGAAGGTGATGATGAAGCCGAGGGCGAACAGCATCGGCACCCTGAGATGAATGTCGCCGCGCCACAGGGTCAGCACCCAGTTGTAGACCTTGATCGCGGTGGGGATGGCGATGATGAGCGTCGTGGTGGCGAAGAAGTACCCGAATTGCGGGAACATGCCGCTCACATACATGTGGTGCGCCCATACGACAAAGCTGAGCGCGCCGATGGCCACGATCGCCCAGACCATCATGCGGTAGCCGAAGATGTTCTTGCGCGCATGCGTGCTGATCAGATCGGAGACGATGCCGAAGGCGGGCAGGGCGACGATGTAGACCTCGGGGTGGCCGAAGAACCAGAACAGGTGCTGGAAGAGCAGCGGGCTGCCGCCACCATATTTCGACTGCTGGCCCATCTCGACCAGGGACGGCATGAAGAAGCTGGTGCCCAGCAGACGGTCGAGCAGCAGCATGACCGAGGCAACGAAGAGCGCAGGGAATGCCAAGAGCGCCATGACCGTCGCGGTGAAAATCCCCCACACCGTCAGGGGCAGGCGCATCAAGGTCATGCCGCGGGTGCGTGCCTGGAGCACCGTGACCACATAATTCAGCCCGCCCATCGTGAAGCCGATGATGAACAGGATCAGGGACGACATCATGAGAATGATGCCCCAATCCTGCCCGGGCGTTCCGGAGAGGATTGCTTGCGGCGGGTACAGCGTCCAGCCGGCGCCGGTGGGGCCGCCGGGCACGAAGAATGTCGAGGCCAGCACCAGCACTGCGAGCAGATAGACCCAGTAGCTCAGCATGTTCACATAAGGGAAGACCATGTCCCGGGCGCCAACCATCAGCGGGATCAGGTAGTTGCCGAAGCCGCCGAGGAACAACGCGGTGAGCAGGTAGATCACCATGATCATGCCGTGCATGGTGATGAACTGGAGGTACTGGTTGGCATCGATGAAAGAGAACGTGCCGGGGAATCCCAGCTGCAGTCGCATCAGCCACGACAGCACCAGGGCCACCAGCCCGATGGCCGAGGCCGTCAGCGAGTACTGAATGGCGATCACCTTGGCGTCCTGCGAGAAGACATACCGTGTCCACCAACTCCTCGGATGATAGAGCTCGACGTCAGGTACTTCGGCAGGCGGCGTGCCAGCGATCCCTTCATATGGAATATCGACCATAGAAAACCTCCTCGGTCGTTTCCATCGGGGGCGACGAGTTGGTCTCACGCACCCGATTCATCTTCGCGGCGGCGCCTTGCTACTTGCCGCCGGATTGATATCTCGCCTTCACGACGGTGTTTGCCGGCGACAATTCTGCAAACGTCTTCTGTTGCTCCAGCCAAGCGTGATATTCACGCTCTTCGTCGATGATGACCTTGGCCCGCATCTGATAGTGAGCCGCGCCACAAAGCTCCGCACAGAGAACGTCGAACGTTCCGGTTCGGATCGGCGTGATCCAGAAATAAGTCACCATGCCTGGAACCATGTCCATCTTGGCCCGGAATTCGGGCACGTAGAAATCGTGCAGGACATCAACCGAGCGAAGCAGAACCTTGACCGGCTTTCCCAGTTGAAGGTGCAGGTCGCCGTTCTCGATCACGACGTCGTCCTGCGCATGCGGATCGTCGCGATTGAGTCCCATTGGATTGTCGGAAGCGATGTTGCGGACATCGGATGTGCCCAACCGCCCGTCCTTGCCCGGAAGGCGGAAGCTCCATTGCCATTGCTGGCCCATGACCTCGACCTCGGTAGCATCCGCGGGCACGGTCACGAACTGGTGCCAGACCACGAGGCCAGGCGCCAGCATGGCCGCGACGCCGATTCCGGTCCCGACGCTCAGCCACCATTCGAGCTTTTTGTTTTCAGGATTGTAGTCGGCCCGTCTTCCCTCCTTGTGGTGAAAGCGGAAGACGCAATAGGCCATGAAGGCGATGACGGCGACGAAAACAAAGCCCGTGATCCAGAACGTGATGTTGATGGTGTGATCGATATAGGCCCAGTTCGTGGCGATCGGCGTCCACCACCAGGGGCTGTAGATGTGAAACAGCACCGAGCCTATCGCGACCAGAAGCAGTATCAGTGCGACAGCCATCCTGATCCATCCTTGCCATCAAAGGCTACGGATACGAATCCAGGGCGGAGCTCATGTCTGTCGCGATGGCTGGCCTTTCTCGGTTGGCACTTATGCCATCGCCGGCCTCTTGCCTCGCCCATTCCACTAGCCGCGAAATCAAGAGAATGTTCGCGACCCATCAACTCTAAGGGCGTCTGCGTCTAAAATGATACCAGCCTAACCCGGCGTCAATAGCGCAATGTAGGTGCCCCGACGTGGTGTTATGGCCGTGCTGGCAAGCCGACAAGCATCAGGCGCGCATATTGGGTCTGGGTGATGCAACGCACAAATCCGTGCCAGTGCACAATTCACTCAACCGTGAGTGCAGCCTTGCGCCGCAAGCGCTAAACTTTGCGAGGCAGGTCGCGACGGGTTCCGTCCGGCCAGGCTCGCTCGCTGAACCTGGGTTGCCGTACTCGCCCCATCGCGTTTCCTGCTCGTCAGGCGGACACGCGTGGCTGGAAAGCGCGTGTTATCGAAACCGCGATTTTCAGCACGGGAGGTCCGTTCATGGCCACTCTGTACTCCCACGACATCATCAGGCGGCACGTATTCGGCGAAGCGGCCTCCTATCCCATTCGCAAGATCAGCCTGTCCGATCTGACCGAGGCCCTGCGGCTGGGTTGGGAGGATTTCCAGGCGATGCCGAGTCACGCGATCGTCGTGTGCGTGATTTATCCCGTTCTCGGTCTCGTCCTGTTCAGGATGGTTCTCGGCTATTCGGTGCTGCCGCTACTATTTCCACTGGCCGCCGGCTTTGCCTTGATTGGCCCGTTTGCCGCGATCGGTCTCTACGAACTCAGCCGGCGTCGTGAGCGCGGCGAGGAGGTCGATGCATGGGATGCGGTCAAGGTGCTGCGCGCACCGTCGTTCGGGGCCATGGTCGAACTCGGTGTGCTCCTGCTGGTCCTGTTCGGGGCCTGGATCGGTGTCGCGAACGCAATCTATGTCTCAATCTTCGGTCATGCGGCGGCCGCGAGCATTCCCGACTTCGCGACGCGCGTGCTGACGACACCGGAAGGCTGGTCGCTCATCATCGTCGGTTGCGGTGTCGGCTTCCTGTTTGCGGTTGTGGCTTTGTGTGTCAGCGTCGTGTCGTTTCCGTTGATGCTCGACCGGCATGCGACTGCGATCGACGCGATCCGTACCTCGCTCCGAGCAGTAGTGGCGAACCCGGTTGGGATGGCCGGATGGGGCCTCATCGTCGCGGCGCTGCTCGTGATCGGCTCGATGCCGCTCTTCGTCGGTCTCGCCGTCGTTCTGCCGGTGCTTGGCCATGCCACCTGGCACCTCTATCGGCGGGTGGTCGAGCCGAATCCGAATCCACCGGACGCGCCGCCGCCGCCCCCGAAGGGAAGGCGCTACGCCGCGGACTTTCCGGCCAATCTCTTCCCGTGGAGCCGCGAGGGTGAGTGAGACGGGCGATTGCGCCCCATTCATTGCTGTCATCATCCGCGAAAGCGGATGATCCAGTACTCCGCGGCGCTGCGGTGCGCGCCAACTGTCGACACGGAGTACTGGATGCCCCGCTTGCCGCCTACGCTGAAGCTTCGGCGAGCCAAGACCTCAAACCCCGGCGAAGCCTTGGCGTAGCCGGGTCGCGGGGCATGACAGTTGAGCAAAAGGTGATTTACTTCTGCTGCTGCGGCAGGAAGGTCGGTCCGACCGAGCGGATCGGCTTGTTCTCTGAACTCGATGCTGCCGTGCCGGTATCCGCCGGCGGCGTCGCGGCCGGTGCATTCGCCGTCGTCGGCGCGGGAGCTGCGCCCTTCTTGGCGTTCGCAGGCGTGCCCTTGTTGAGCCGCTGCTGCTGCATCTTCTTGGCGCTCTCCTCGGTGACGATGATGTCGCCCTGCTGCTCGGCTGCCGCCTTGTCGTCGGCCGATTTCAGCGCGTCCGCCCAGGTCTGTCCAGCTGCCTTGCAGGAGCAGGATGGGTTGAACTCGCTGCGGAATTTGAAAGCGGTCGGCAGCGCCGTGTAGGGCTGGCCGCTGACCGAGACCGCGGAGTTCATGTCTTCGCCGGGATTGCGATGGGTGTAGAGCACGGCTTCCGCGGCCGGGCAGAGCGCCTTGCAGGTCTTCTCGTCGTCGGGGAAGCGCGCCGGCACCGTTGCAAACGAGACCGGGAAATAGGCGCCGTCGCAGGTGCGCACGCACACAGTGCGGTAGGTGCCGGATTGCGGCCCGAGATCGGAGGGCGGCACACCTTGCGGATTGCCCGCGTTGTTGCCGCCGAACAGATTGCTGAGGAAGTTGCCGCCGCCTTGTGACTGCACGGCGTTAGCATATTGCGGGCCGCAATTGTTCTGCGCCAGCGCAACCAGCACCGAGCGGCGCTGACTGTCGCGCTCCGGGCTGAAGCCGCCGCCGCCGCGCAGGCGCTCGAGATTGCCGGTGATCTGGTCCAGATTGGCGCGCATCTGCTGGATCTGGGTGTTGACCGGTCCGCATTGGGCCGACTGGCCGTTGAACAGTGAGAAGAAGCCGGAGGAATCGCAGCCCATGCGCTTGGCCTGCATGGTGACGCGGTCGAGCTCGGCCTGCTGCTTGGCCTGGGAATCCTGGTAGCGACGGATCTGGTCTTCGCGCGCGGGGTCACCTCCGCCGCCGCGGTCCAGCGCCGCGAGCTGGCCTTCCAACCGCACGCACATCGGATTGGGCCCAAGTCCGTTCTGGCCGGGCTGAGGCGGCGGTCCGGGCGGACCGGCCTGCGCGAAAGCGCCGGTGGCGAGCACGGCCGTGCTCAAGAGCACGGTGCAGGCAAGAAGCAAGCGAGCACGAGAGAGGGATAGGAATTCAGGCATATCCGCCATTCTAGCGAGGTCATGGCCCAATGTGACTTGGACTGAAGCGACTTGGACGCCGAAGCAATTGGGCGCCGAAGCGCGCCCTCCCAATAGCCGCTTCCTGCGGCATCGTCACGTCGTTTTGGGGGCCAATGGACCGGGCCTAAGCTGCGCCAGCTCCGAGCGAATTCAGCGCTGGCAAGTGATTGCGACATATTCGTCGCAATGGCCATGGGAGCAGTTTGCGCCGGATTTGGGGACAGAGCCGGTAATTTCGTCGGGGTCGACCCGGCGATAGCTTGATGCCTGGGCAAAATCTCGTGACTCGCAGTAGGTGCGGGCGACGGAGGCGCCGCATTTGTCGCCCTTGGCCAGGCACTGATCGACGCCGTAGCCGTCAGCCTGGTTGGCGATGATGAAGACGCGGGTCTCGGCGCCGGCATTGGATGCCGCGAGGATCGAGGCGCTGAAAATGAGCGCGAGCAAGGATCGCATGAAAATACCGGGAGGCAAAAAAGGGAACAATCTGGTTCCAGAATGGGCTCAAATAGTTAAGGATCACGAACCATCCCGGCGGGCTGCGCGCTTTGCGGACATAAAACGGCATTTCCGCGGCTCCCTTGACGCGGGGCCGCCTCATAGCCCATATGTGGCCGCATGAACGGTCTCCTCGCCATTTGCGCCATTTGCCGCGAGATTACGAGCTAGCGATTCGCTGGCTGGAGCCGTCTTTTCTCAAAAACATTGAGAGCCCTGGACGCCCGGCCAACAGCCGACGGGTATCCATATGGAATTGCGCCTTTACGATACGCTGACGAAGGAAAAACGCATCTTCGCGCCGCTCGATGCGGAGAACGTCCGCATGTATGTCTGCGGGCCGACCGTCTATGACTTCGCCCATATCGGCAATGCGCGGCCGGTGATCGTGTTCGACGTGCTGTTTCGGCTGCTACGCCATCTCAATGGCGAGGCGCACGTCAAATATGTCCGTAACATCACCGACGTCGACGACAAGATCAACGACCGCGCCGCGCGTGATTTCCCCGGCCTGCCGCTGAACGAGGCCATTCGCAAGGTCACCGAGCAGACCGGCAAGCAGTTTCACGCCGACGTCGACGCGCTCGGCGCGCTTCGGCCGAGCGTTGAGCCGCGCGCGACCGAGCATATCGCCGAGATGCGCGAGATCATCGAGCGGCTGATCAAGGGCGGCTTTGCCTATGCCGCCGAGGACCATGTTCTGTTCTCGCCGCAGGCAATGAACACAGCAAATTCCTCGCTGCCCCGCTACGGTGCGCTGTCGAAGCGATCGCTCGACGAGATGATCGCCGGCGCCCGCGTCGATGTCGCGCCTTACAAGCGCGATGCCACCGATTTCGTGCTGTGGAAGCCGTCCAAGCCGGGCGAGCCGTCCTGGCCGT
The DNA here is from genome assembly GCF_002936975.1 of Bradyrhizobium sp. AC87j1. Taxonomy (NCBI): domain Bacteria; kingdom Pseudomonadati; phylum Pseudomonadota; class Alphaproteobacteria; order Hyphomicrobiales; family Nitrobacteraceae; genus Bradyrhizobium; species Bradyrhizobium sp. AC87j1. Next base: position 91,613 of record NZ_PTFE01000006.1, on the reverse strand, counting down.
CGCCGGCCGGCATCAAGGCCGAGGGGCGTCCGGGCTGGCACATCGAGTGCTCGGCCATGGCCTGGAAGCATCTCGGCGAGCATTTCGATATCCATGGCGGCGGCATCGATCTCGTGTTTCCGCATCACGAGAACGAGGTCGCGCAGACCTGCTGCGCCTTCCACCGAGAGCGCATGGCGAATTATTGGATGCACAACGGCTTCCTGCAGGTCGAAAGCGAGAAGATGTCGAAGAGCCTCGGCAACTTCGTCACCATCCATGAACTGCTCGCGGATTGGCCCGGCGAGGTGCTGCGCCTGAACATGCTCAAGACGCACTACCGTTCGCCGATTGACTGGACCATGAAGTCGCTGGAGGAGAGCGCCAAGACGCTCGACGACTGGTATCGCGTTGCCGCCGACGTCGCGCCCGGCGAGCCGGCTGCATCCGTGGTCGAGCCGCTGCTCGACGATCTCAACACGCCGCTGGCGATCGCTGCGTTGCATGGCCTGCGTGGAGGTGACGTGGGCGCTCTGGCGGGCTCGTTGCGCCTGCTCGGCTTCTTCTCCGAGAGCGCGGCGCAGTGGGAAGGCCGCAAGCAGCAGGCGAGCGGCGTCGATGCCAAGGAGGTCGAGCGCCTGATTGCGGAGCGGACGGCGGCCCGTAGCCGCAAGGACTTTAGGGAATCCGACCGCATTCGCGATCTGCTCGCTGCAATGGGCGTCGCGATCAAGGACTCCAAGGACGGCACCACCTGGGAGTTTTCGCGATGAAACGGCCCGACACGCCTTTCCCGCGGCACTGGATCTATTACATCGCGTTGAAGATCGCGCTGCTCGCGGGTGCCGTGGCGCTGGTGCTCAAGCTTTATGGGATGTGGTGAGGACGATGGGACAGACTTTGCCAAAGCCCGGCTTACGGCCGTTCCTGCCTGATGACGTGCCGGTTCTTGCCGCGATCTTCGCCGCCAGCATCGAGGAGCTGACTGGCGACGACTATAGTGAGGCGCAGCAGCAGGCCTGGATGGAGGCGGCGGACAGCGAAGAGTTCGGCAAGCACCTCGCGTCCGACCTGACGCTGATCGCGACGCTCGATGGTTCGCCGGTTGGCTTTGCCTCGCTGCGCGGCACCGACCACATCCGCATGCTCTACGTGCATCCGGCCGTCAGCGGGCAGGGCATCGCAACCCTGCTGGTCGACGCTTTGGAAAAGCTTGCCGGCGGCCGCGGCGCGCAAAACCTCTCGGTCGATGCCAGCGACACCGCACAGGGTTTTTTCGCCAAGCGCGGCTACGTCGCCATGCAGCGTAACAGCATCACCATCAACGACGAGTGGCTTGCCAACACCACCATGAAGAAGACGCTCGGAGCGGGGAAATGAGCAAAGAGCGCCTTTATTTGTTCGACACCACGCTGCGCGACGGCGCGCAGACCAACGGCGTCGATTTCACGCTGACCGACAAGCAGGTCATCGCCGCGATGCTCGATGACCTCGGCATCGACTATGTCGAAGGCGGCTATCCCGGAGCCAATCCGCTCGACACCGAGTTCTTCGGCAGCAAGCCCAAGCTCGCCCATGCGCGCTTCACGGCGTTCGGCATGACGCGACGGGCCGGGCGCTCGGTCTCGAACGATCCGGGTGTGGCCGGGCTCTTGGCAGCGAAGGCCGACGCGATCTGCTTCGTCGCCAAGGCATCCGCCTATCAGGTGCGCGTCGCGCTGGAGACGACGAAGGAGGAAAACCTCGCCTCTATCCGCGACAGTGTCGCAGCCGCGAAGGCCGCCGGTCGCGAGGTCATGCTCGACTGCGAGCATTTCTTCGACGGCTACAAGGAAGATGCGAGCTTCGCGCTCGCCTGCGCCAAGGCCGCCTTCGAGGCCGGCGCGCGCTGGGTAGTGCTGTGCGACACCAATGGCGGCACCATGCCGCACGAGGTCGAGGCCATCGTCACTGAAGTGACGAAACACATCCCCGGCGACCATGTCGGCATCCACGCCCATAACGACACCGAGCAGGCGGTGGCCAATTCGCTCGCCGCGGTGCGTGCCGGCGCGCGGCAGATCCAGGGCACGCTGAATGGGCTTGGCGAGCGCTGCGGCAACGCCAATCTCTGCTCACTGATCCCGACGCTGAAGCTGAAGCCGGAGTTTTCAGACGCCCTCGAGATCGGCGTCACGGCCGAGAAGCTGGCGACGCTTGTCAAGGTCTCGCGCACGCTCGACGACATGCTCAACCGGGTGCCGAACCGGCATGCTGCCTATGTCGGCGAGAGCGCCTTCGTCACCAAGACCGGCATCCATGCTTCCGCGGTGCTGAAGGACCCGCAGACCTACGAGCACGTGCTGCCGGAGACGGTCGGCAACCACCGCAAGGTCCTGGTCTCGGACCAGGCCGGACGTTCCAACGTCATCGCCGAGCTCGACCGCGCCGGCATTCCCTACGAGAAGAGCGATCCTAAGCTGACGCGCCTCGTCGAGGAATTGAAGGAGCGCGAGGCGGCCGGCTACGCCTATGAATCCGCCAACGCCTCGTTCGAACTGTTGGCGCGCCGTACGCTCGGCAAGGTGCCGCATTATTTCGAGGTCGAGCAGTTCGACGTCAATGTCGAGCAGCGCTATAATTCGCATGGCGAACGTGTCACCGTCGCTTTGGCCGTAGTGAAGGTCGACGTCGCCGGCGAGCACCTGATCTCGGCTGCCGAAGGCAACGGTCCCGTCAACGCGCTCGACGTTGCCCTGCGCAAGGACCTCGGCAAGTACCAGAAATACATCGAGGGGCTGAAGCTGATCGACTACCGCGTGCGTATCCTAAACGGCGGCACCGGCGCGGTCACGCGCGTCCTGATCGAGAGCGAGGACGAGAATGGCGACAGCTGGACCACGGTCGGCGTCTCCCCCAACATCATCGACGCCTCGTTCCAGGCGCTGATGGATTCGGTGATCTACAAGCTCGTGAAGTCGGGCGCGCCGGCGTAGGGTTTTGTCTCGTCATTCCGGGGCGATGCGGAGCATCGAACCCGGAATCTCGAGATTCCGGGTTCACGCTCCGCGTGCCCCGGAATGACGGTGGGAGAGGGTAGCGCGACCAATGATCGACCACATCTCCGTCGCCGTCAGCGATCTCGATCGCGCCGCGAAATTCTACGAGGCAACGCTCGCCGCCCTCGGCCTTTCGCGCCTCGTCACGCGGCCGCGCACGGTCGGTTTCGGCAAGGCCTATCCGGAATTCTGGATCAATCTACGCGATGCCATGCCGCGCGTGCCGCCCGAAAGCGGCGTTCATATCTGCCTGCGGGCGAAGACTACAAGCGAGGTCGATGCGTTTCACGCCGCAGCGCTGTCGGCCGGCGGCGCCTCGGACGGTGCGCCCGGCATCCGGCCGCATGATCGCGTGCGCTACTACGCGGCCTTCGTCACCGACCCCGATGGTAACCGGATCGAGGCGGTGACGTTTCCGAGCGAGTAGGGACGTCAGAGCTTGCGCGCGACTTCCGGGGCGAGCTTCTTCTCGGCCTCGTCGATCTGGGCTGCGGCCGCCTTCAGCTTCGGCAAGATGTCCTCGACCCGATCGGCCTTGAGGATGTCGACCGAAAGGCCGGCGCGGATGAACTCGGTCTGCCGCATGTGCGACAGCAGCGAGAACAGCGGCTCCCAGAAATTGTCGATGTTGGCGAGCAGCACCGGCTTGGCGTGACGGCCGAGCTGTTTCCAGGTCAATTGCTCGACCAGCTCTTCCAGCGTGCCGATACCGCCGGGCAGCGCCACGAAGGCGTCGGAGCGCTCGAACATCAAGCGCTTGCGCTCGTGCATGTCGGGGGTGACGATCATCTCCTGCACGCGTGTCAGCGCGTTCTCGCGCATCCGCAGGAATTCCGGGATGATGCCGGTGACGGAGCCGCCGTGATCGAGCACGGAGGTCGCGACCGAGCCCATCAGGCCGAGCGAGCCGCCGCCATAGACGAGCCGGACGTTGTTCTCGGCGAGCGCCTTGCCGAACGCCTTGGCGCCTTCGGTGAAGCGGGGATTGGTTCCGGGGCCGGAGCCGCAATAGACACAGACGGTTTTGATAGTGCTCATTGGTGCCATGATGCATTGCAGCGAAGAGGCGTCAAGCCCAATCGGTGATTCGATACTCCCGGAAATCTACTGGTAAATGACGGCAAACAATCAAAGATTCGCCATCTGGCGGGGTGCGCTGACATCGGGAAGGCTCTATATGACGGGCGAAAATCGTTAATCGCAGCGACGCCCGCATCCGGCGGGCTTTCAGGCTTTTTGATGGACCAACCTCAATCGTTCGACGGCGCCGACGTTCCCGATCCTCCTCCCGGCGACGCACCGGAGCGGGCGACGCTGATGGGCACGCTGGCGCATCTGTGGCCCTATATCTGGCCGGGCGACCGCTTCGACCTGAAGATGCGTGTGGTGTGGTCGCTTGTGCTGCTGCTCGCTGCCAAGTTGATCACGCTGACGGTGCCGTTCAGCTTCAAATGGGCGACGGACGCGCTGACCGGCGCCAACACGGCGCCGGTGCAGGCGGACAATTGGCACCTCTGGGTGATCGCCTCGCCGCTGTTGCTGACCGTGAGCTACGGCGCGATGCGCATTTTGATGGCGCTGCTGACGCAATGGCGCGACGGCATCTTCGCGCGCGTGGCCATGCATGCGGTGCGCAAGCTCGCCACCATCACCTTCGTCCACATGCACGAGCTGTCGTTGCGTTTCCACCTCGAGCGCAAGACCGGCGGTCTGACGCGCGTGCTCGAGCGCGGCCGCGAGGGCATCGAGGTCATCGTCCGCATGGTGATCCTGCAGCTGATCCCGACCATCGTCGAGGTCACGCTGCTGATGGCCGTGCTGCTCTGGCAGTTCGACTGGCGCTACGTGGTCGCCACCCTGATCACGGTCACGCTCTACATGTACTACACCTACATCGCGACCGAGTGGCGCATCGGCATCCGCCGCAGGATGAACGATTCCGACACGGAGGCGAACACCAAGGCGATCGACTCGCTGCTCAACTACGAGACCGTGAAGTATTTTGGCGCCGAGGCCCGCGAGGCGCAGCGCTACGACAAGTCGGTCGCGCGCTACGAGGAGGCGAGCGTCCACACCTACACCTCGCTCGCGGTGCTCAACACCGGCCAGGCCGTGATCTTCACGCTGGGGCTGACCGCGACCATGCTGATGTGCGCGATCGGCGTGCGCAACGGCACCAACACGGTCGGCGACTTCGTGCTGGTCAACGCCATGATGATCCAGCTCTACCAGCCGCTGAACTTCATGGGCATGGTCTATCGCGAGATCAAGCAGGCGATCATCGACATCGAGAAGATGTTCGGCGTGATCGGCCGCGAGGCCGAGATCAAGGACGCGCCCGATGCAACGCCGCTGGTCATCTCCGCCGGCACCGTGCGCTTCGAGGACGTGCGCTTTGCCTATGAGCCGACCCGCCCGATCCTCAAGGGCATCAGCTTCGAGGTGCCGGCCGGCAAGACCGTTGCCATCGTCGGTCCGTCGGGCGCGGGCAAGTCGACCATCTCGCGCCTTCTGTTTCGCCTCTATGACGTCTCCGGCGGCAAGATCCTGATCGACGGCCAGGACATCCGCGCGGTGACGCAGGATTCGCTTCGTGCCTCCATCGGCATGGTGCCCCAGGACACCGTGCTGTTCAACGACACCATCCGCTACAACATCCGCTACGGTCGCTGGGACGCCGATGACGCTGAAGTCGAAGAGGCGGCGCAGCTGGCGCAGATCGACCATTTCATCCGCATGTCGCCCAAGGGCTACGAGACCCAGGTCGGCGAGCGCGGGCTCAAACTGTCCGGCGGTGAGAAGCAGCGCGTCGCCATCGCGCGCACCGTCCTGAAGGCGCCGCCGATCCTGGTGCTGGACGAAGCGACCTCGGCGCTCGATACCCATACCGAGCACGAGATCCAGGGCGCGCTCGACCGCGTGGCGAAGAACCGCACCTCGCTGGTGATCGCGCACCGGCTTTCGACCATCGTCGGGGCCGACGAGATCATCGTGCTGGACCAGGGCCGCATTGCCGAGCGGGGGACCCACGCCCAGCTGCTCGCGCATGGCGGTCTCTATGCCAGCATGTGGAACAGGCAGCGTGAGGCCGAGGCGGCACGCGAGAAACTGGCCAAGATGGCCGATACCAGCGAGGCCCCCAACCGGGAGCCGCCGCCGGTCGATGACGCCCTGACGGCGTCTGCGGCAGCGGAGTGACCTTGTCTCCGGTCCCAACTCTGGCCTAAACAGGCCCGCGCGACGACCCGTGCCATTAACCCCGAGCGGCAGATACCGATGTCCATTCTCGATTCGATCCAGCGTCAGATCCCGCCGATCCACAAGGAGGGCTATCCCTTCATCGGCGGCTTTGCGCTGGCAAGCCTCGTCCTGTTCTGGCTGTGGTCGCCTTTGGGGTGGATCGGCACGATCCTGACCGTGTGGTGCGCGCTGTTCTTCCGCGACCCCGTCCGTGTGACGCCGGTGCGCGAGGGGCTTGTGGTGTCGCCGGCTGACGGCCGCGTCTCGATGATCACCATGGCGCTGCCGCCGGCCGAGCTCGGACTCGGCGACCGGCCGCTGCCGCGCATCTCGGTGTTCATGAGCGTGTTCAACTGCCACGTGAACCGCGCTCCCGTAGCGGGCAGGGTGGACCGCATCGCCTACCGGCCCGGCCTTTTCATCAATGCCGAGCTCGACAAGGCCAGCGAGGACAATGAGCGTAACTCGCTGGTCATCTCGACAGCGACGGCGCGGATCGGCGTGGTGCAGATCGCAGGGCTCGTCGCCAAGCGCATCGTCTGCTTCGTCAGGGAGGGTCAGGCGATCGGCGCCGGCGAGCGCTTCGGCCTGATCCGCTTCGGCTCCCGGCTCGATGTCTATCTGCCTGTGGGGACCAAGGCGCTGGTCTCGGAGGGGCAGACCGCGATCGCCGGCGAGACGATTTTGGCCGATCTTGCCGGAGACGACCCCAGCCGCGCCTTCCGCGCCAATTAACCAATAAGTCGGTCTGTGGGGGCCTTCCGCCGCAATGGCGGAGGGAGACGCGGCTTGCTATATCTCGCCTTGAGGTGAGGACCCGCGATGACGCCCTATGACTTCAAATACCCCGATACGCGCCGCCGGCGGTTCCGCCCGATTCCGGTGCGGATGCTGGTGCCCAACGTCATCACGCTGCTGGCGATCTGCGCCGGCCTGACCTCGATCCGGCTGTCGATCGAAGGGCGGATGTCGCTCGCCGTCTACGCCATCGTGTTCGCGGCCGCCCTTGACGGCATCGACGGCCGCATCGCGCGCATGATCAAGGGGCAGTCCAAGTTCGGCGCCGAGCTCGACAGCCTCGCCGATTTCGTCAATTTCGGCGTCGCGCCCGGGCTGATGCTGTATTTCTGGCAGCTGCACGAGCTCGGCAATGCCGGCTGGATCGCCGCCATGGTGTTCGCGATTTCCGGCGGCCTGCGCCTGGCGCGCTTCAATGCCACCATGGACGATCCGAACAAGCCGGCCTTCGCTGCCAATTTCTTCACCGGCGTGCCGGCGCCGGCCGGCGCGATCACCGTGCTGCTGCCGATCTATGTTGCGTTCCTCGATCTCGGCCGCTGGCCCGCCGCCATGACGGCGGCCTATACGCTGCTGATCGCCTTCCTGATGGTGTCGCGCCTGCCGGTGTTCTCCGGCAAGACCAAGCGCATGCGCGTGCCGCCGGAGCTGGTGCTGCCGGCGTTCGTCGCGGTGATCGTCTTCATCGCACTGCTGATCGCCTATCCCTGGCACGTCCTCACGTCCGGCACCGTCCTGTACCTGCTCTGCCTGCCGCTCGGCTACAAATCCTATCGCGACCAGGCCCGCGCGATGGAAGCCTCCGCGCCGTCGGGAGGCGAGGTCACCTCACCGCCGTCGGCGCCGACCCTGGCGAATTTGTCGGAGCCGCCCAACGACGACGACGACCGGCCCGGACGGCTGCACTGAGCGGCCACGCGCGGATATCTGCCATGAGGCCCCCCGAGTTGGGTTGAGACCTGATCTCGGCTATATCGCCCTGTGCCGGCGGCGTCGCGCCAACAGCGACCGCCAATCTGGGAGAGAACGCCGTGACTGATAAAGCGACCGGGCCGCTGCCCGCTTCCGTCCTCGAAGCGCTGGGCCGCTACGACACGCCGACGATCTGCAATGCCATGGAGATCGTGGCGCCCGAGCGCCGGCTGATCGGCTACACCACCAAACAACTGGTCTGCCCGTTCCCCGACCTGCCGCCGATCGTCGGCTATGCCCGCACGGTCGCGATCCGCTCGGTGCTGAAATCCTCGCTTCCGGCCGAAGAGCAGTCCAGGCGCCGCATCGAGTATTACGAATATGTCGGCACCGGCCATGGTCCGCGCATCTCGGTGATCCAGGACATCGACGGTCCCGACGTCGGCTACGGCGCGTTCTGGGGCGAGGTGCAGAGCAACGTGCACAAGGCGCTCGGTTGCCTCGGCGTCATCACCGACGGCTCGATCCGCGACATCCCGCAATGGGCGTCGGGCTTCCAGGCACTGGCCGGCTCGATCGGCCCGTCGCATGCCTGGGTGCATGCGGAAAGCTTTGGCGGCGAGGTTCGCGTTGCCGGCATGACCGTGAAGTCTGACGATCTGATCCACGCCGACCAGCATGGCGCCATCGTGATCCCGCTCGACATCGCCGCCAAGCTGCCGGAGGCCGCCGAACTCTGCGGCCGCCGCGAGACGCCGATCCTGGAGATCGCCCGCAGTCCCGACTTCTCGCTTGAGAAGCTGAAGGCCGCGCTGAAGCGCTCGGCGGAAATTCACTGAGGGGTGATGGGGCGGCCTAAGGCTGCGACACCGGCCGTGGGCCGCCCTGTTCCGTCAGAAACAGGGCGGCCTGATCCGGCTCGCCGAACACTGCAGCGGCGCACCCGATCAGGGTGAAGCCACCGGCAAGGTCCCAAAGGGTGATGTCTTCCGCATTGTCCGGAAGGTGAATCAGGCGCGCTGCGATCACCGCGAAGGCGGCCTCGGCAAAGAGCACGAGGCTGAAGGCGGGCAGAACGAGTTCCGGCTCGAGCAGGTGGAGCGCCAACACCGCAGGCAGCGCGGTGAGAAGACTGAACAGCGTCAACATTGCAAAACGGCTCCCGCGATGGAGCATGCTGCAGGGCCGTAGAATAGCACTCATCCCTCGTGCCGCCCCCGTGGCGCAGGGCCGCAGCCGGAGGACGCACGATGAAGATGAATGGCAAGACGATCCTGGTAACCGGCTCGACCGACGGCGTCGGCCGCTACGTTGCGCGCCGACTGGCCGAAGACGGTGCAAGGGTCTTGATCCATGGCCGCGATGCGGCGCGTGCGAAGGTGTTGAGCGACGAGATCGCGAAGGCCGGCGGTGCCGCGCCGACCTTCTACCAGGCCGATCTGTCGTCGATGTCGGGTACGCGTGCGCTCGCCGAAGCGGTCATCCGCGATCACCAGCGTCTCGACGTCTTCGTCAGCAACGCCGGCATCGGTTCGCAGAACGACGGCCCGCAGCGGCAAGTTAGCGCCGACGGTCACGAGCTGCGCTTTGCCGTGAACTATCTCTCGGGTTTCCTGCTGGCCCATCTGTTGCTGCCGCTGCTCAAGGCTGCGGCGCCGTCGCGGATCGTCAACGTCGCCTCCCTCGGTCAGCATCCGATCGACTTCGACGACGTCATGATCACGCAGGGCTACAGCGGCTCGCGTGCCTATGCACAGAGCAAGCTCTCCCAGATCATGTTCACCATCGATTTCGCGGACGAACTGAGAGGGGCCGGTATCACGGTCAACTCGCTGCATCCTGCGACCTACATGAACACCACGATGGTGCGTGCCGGCGGCGTCACGCCGATCTCGACGGTGGAGCAGGGCGGCGCGGCGATCCTGCGCCTCGTCGAGGGCGATGATGTCGCAGGCAAGAGCGTGCTGTTCTTCAACGGCATGAACGAGGCACGTGCCAATCCGCAGGCCTACGATGCAGTTGCCCGCAAGCGCCTGCGCGAACTGAGCCTGAAGCTGACGGGCCTGGCACGCTAGCGCGCCGCAATCATGGTTAGCAAAGTGTTGAAATTCGTGTCGGCCATCTGCAAAGCCGGCCTCATCCCGATGCGCTGCGCCGGTCTGGCGTGCCGGCTCAACTTAACCTTTACGCGGCTTTAAGGGCGGCACTCTAGGGTTTCCGATGCGGTTCGGGGTTGGGCCGCGCCAGCGGCCAGGACGGCCGTTGTTGCGTACGCGTTGGAGTATCCCATGGATATCATGACGAGCGTCGGGCTCATTGCGGGCATCATCGTCATCACGATGATGATCTTCATGGGCGGCGACCTTCACATGTTCATCTCCGAACATGCCATGATCATCATCTTCGGCGGCTCGATCTCCGCCACCATGATCCGCTTTCCGCTCTCGGCACTCCTGCACGGCCTTCCGCTCGGCGCCAAGTTCGCCTTCACCATGAGCCGCCTGTCGGCACACGACCTCGTCGACGAGCTCGCCCGCATCGCCGAGATCGCCCGCAAGCAGGGCCCGGTGGGTCTGGAAAAGGTCGAGACCGACGAGCCCTTCCTCGCCAAGGGCATCCGCTACGTCGCCGACGGCTACGACCTCGACTTCATCCGCGACAATCTCGAGCGTGACCGCGACAACTTCCTCATGCACCTCGACGAGGGTAGCAAGATCTATCGCGCCATCGGCGATTGCGCTCCGGCCTTCGGCATGATCGGCACCCTGATCGGCATGGTGCAGATGTTCGCCAACATGACCGACCCTTCCAAGCTCGGCCCGTTCATGGCGACCGCACTGCTCGCCACGCTCTACGGCGCGCTGGTCGCGAACCTGTTCTGTCTGCCGATCGCCGACAAGCTGCACGGCAAGCTGCTGGACGAGGAGACCAACCGCACGCTGATCATCGACGGCATCCTGATGATCCGCGACTCCAAGAGCCCGACCCTGGTGCGCGAAATGCTGCTGGCCTACCTGCCGGAGAAGCATCGCAACGCCGAGGGCGAGCCGGTGCCGGCGTAAGCACGCCCGCCGGGATTTGAGACATGGCCAAGAAGAAACGCGGCGATGCCCATGGAGGCGGTCACGGCTGGTTCGTGACCTTCGCCGACCTCATGGGCCTGATGATGAGCTTCTTCGTGATGCTCGTGGCGTTCTCGACGCAGGACGCCAACAAGCTGAAGATCGTCGCGGGATCGATGCGCGACGCCTTCGGCGTGCAGAGCGAGGCGCGGTATGCCGGCATCGTCGAGTCCGACGGTTTGCCGACCCGCCCGCGGCTGAAGAACGTCGACCATATCCAGCCCGAGGATGCCTCCAACACGCCGACGCCGGACCAGGAGGATCGCGACCGCACGTCGGGCGCGAAGATCAAGGTCGACCGCAATTTCGCGCTCGCCGCAGCCTCGCTGCGCCAGGCGTTGCAGGACATGCCGGAGCTGACCGAGATGTCCAAGCACATCATGTTCGAGGAGACCAAGCAGGGTCTCAATCTGGAGATCGTCGACCAGGACGGCCGCTCGATGTTCGCCGACGGCTCCAAGGTGCCCTATGATCGCACCCGCCGCCTGGTCGAGAAGCTCGCGATCCCGCTCAAGGCCACGCCGCTGCGCGTCTCCATCGCCGGCCACACTGCGGCCGGCTTCGTGCCGACCCGCAGCGACTACGGCGCCTTCGATCTGTCGGCCGACCGTGCCAATGCCGTGCGCCAGATCCTCGAACGCGAGGGCCTGCCGCCGTCGCACATCTTCGCCGTCTCCGGCAAGGCGGACACCCAGCCGCTGTTTCCGGATGATCCTTCGCTCGCGGCCAACCGGCGGGTGACCATCACCCTGATGCGCGAAGATCCGCCGCTGCCGCCGAATCTCAAGCCCTAACCCTCTTGCGCTACCATCTTACCTGAGGCATGTCGTCGCGCTGGCGATGAGCGTGGCTGCGGCGTCACAGCATCCAGCTCGGCGCCTGCTATGGTGGTGCGCCGATTGACAGGCGCGCAGGAAGCGTCAAAAGGCGCCGGATCAATTCCAGGGAAGAAGCGTTTTCCACCCTCATGACGGCGAGCATCACACAGGCCGAGACCCAGGACGGGCCGGTCACCTCGGGCTTTTGGTCCCTTACGCTCGGGAGCATCGGCGTCGTCTTCGGCGATATCGGCACTTCGCCGCTCTACGCATTCCACGAGGCTGTCAAGGGCGCGGCCCATGGCGAGCCGGTCTCGCGGGTCATGGTGCTCGGCGTGCTGTCGCTGATTCTGTGGGCGCTGCTGATCGTCGTCACCGCCAAATACGTCCTGCTGCTGCTGCGCGCCGACAACAACGGGGAGGGCGGCACGCTCTCGCTGATGGCGCTCGGCCAGCGCGCGCTCGGGCGGCGGAGCTGGTTCCTGCTCGCACTCGGCGTGGTCGGTGCCTCCATGTTCATCGGCGATTCCATGATCACGCCGGCGATCTCGGTGCTATCGGCGGTCGAAGGCCTGAAGCTCGCAACCCCCGCGCTCGAGCATTACGTCGTGCCGCTGACCGTCTTCATCCTGGCGCTGCTGTTCGCGGTCCAGAGCAAGGGGACGGCGCTGGTGGCCTCGGCCTTCGGGCCGGTGATGGTGATCTGGTTCACCGTCATCGCCGTGATGGGAGCCGTCCACATCGCCGACGATCCGTCCGTAATGGCGGCGATCAATCCCTATTACGCCGTGCAGTTCGTGCTGTCGCACGGCACGATTGGTCTTGTTACCCTCGGCGCCGTCTTCCTGGCGGTGACCGGGGGCGAGGCGCTTTATGCCGATCTCGGCCATTTCGGCCGCAAGCCGATCCAGTCGGCCTGGATGTTCTTCGTGCTGCCCGCGCTCTTGATCAACTATTTCGGGCAGGGCGCGCTGGTGCTGTCCGATCCCAGCGCGATCGAGCACTCGTTCTATCGCATGGTGCCCGAGAGCCTGGTGCTGCCGCTGGTCGGGCTTGCGACCGCCGCGACCGTGATCGCCAGCCAGGCGGTGATCACCGGCGCCTATTCGCTGGTCTATCAGGCGGTGCAGCTCGGCCTCTTGCCGCGCTTCGAGGTCCGCTACACGTCCGAGACTCACGCCGGGCAGATCTACCTGCCGCGGGTGAACCGGCTGCTGCTGATCGGCGTGATGCTGCTGGTGCTGTTGTTCCACACCCCCAGCAATCTGGCCTCGGCCTACGGCATCGCGGTCTCCACCACCATGGTCGCCGACGGCATCATGGGCTTCATCGTGATCTGGAAATTGTGGAACTGGCGCGCTGCCACGGCTGCGGCCGTGATCATGCCCTTCGTCGTCGTCGATCTGAGCTTCTTCAGCGCCAATCTCTTGAAGCTGCTTGAGGGCGCCTGGGTGCCGCTGCTGTTCGGCGTGGCCATGGCGGGAACGATCTGGACCTGGCGGAAGGGCTCCGGAATCCTGATCCAGAAGACGCGCCGGATCGAGGTGCCGCTGGACGATCTGATCCGCAGCCTGGAGAAGCGGCCCCCGCACATCGTCAAGGGCACCGCGGTGTTCCTAACCAGCGATCCCTCCTTTGTGCCGACCGCGCTGCTGCACAATCTCAAGCACAACAAGGTGCTGCATGAGCACAACGTGATCCTGACCATCGAGACCGCGCATACGCCCCGGGTCGACCTGGCGGAACGTTTCCGCATGGAGAAGATCAGCGAGAAGTTTTCGAAAGTCCGCCTGCGCTTCGGCTACATGGAGCAGCCGAACGTGCCCAAGGCGCTCGCGATCGCGCGCAAGCAGGGCTGGCAGTTCGACATCATGTCGACGTCGTTCTTCGTGTCCCGGAGGTCGCTGAAGGCTTCGGCGCAGTCGGGCATGCCGCTGTGGCAGGACCATTTGTTCATTGCGCTCAGCCGGTCCGCCAACGACGCCACGGATTACTTCCAGATCCCCACGGGACGGGTGGTTGAAGTCGGAACCCAAGTCACCATCTAGAACCCATCTGCCTTAGCCATGCGAATCTGCATGGCTAAGCCCCGAAATCGGGCTAGGCTATGCCGGCAGCGCAGGACTATAAGCCGCGCGCTCTTCCGCCGTTGTGCAGTGAAGCATTTTAGAGGCCACTGGGCTCTCCCATGACAAGCGATGTAGTGATTTCCGCCCCGGAAACGGCGGCGGCCAATGGGCATGGCGAGGCCCATACCACCGCCGGTTTCGGTGCGCTGACCCTCGGCAGCATCGGTGTCGTCTACGGCGATATCGGCACCAGCCCGCTCTACGCGTTCCGCGAGGCGGTGATGGCGGCCTCTGGCGCAGAGGGGCTGCCGACGCCGGCGGCGGTGCTCGGCGTGGTCTCGCTGATCCTGTGGGCACTCATCGTCGTGGTGACGCTCAAATACGTCGTGATCCTGCTCCGGGCCGACAACAATGGCGAGGGCGGCACGCTGGCGCTGATGGCGCTGGCCCAGCGCGCGGTCGGCACCGGCGGGGCGACCGTCGTCCTGCTCGGCATCATTTCCGGCGCGCTGTTCTACGGCGATGCCGTGATCACGCCTGCGCTGTCGGTGCTGTCGGCGATCGAGGGCATGAAGGACGTCACGTTGCGGTTCGAGCCCTATATCGTGCCGCTGACCGTGGTGATCCTGGTCTGCCTGTTCGCCGTGCAGTCGCGCGGAACCGCCCGCGTCGCCGCCTTCTTCGGCCCGATCATGTGCGTCTGGTTTGCGGTCCTCGCGGCGGCGGCGATCCATCCGATCATCCAGCAGCCGCAAGTGCTGTATGCGCTGAACCCGCTCTATGCGGTCTCTTTCATGTTCCATCACGGCATCATCGGCTTCGTCACGCTGGGCGCGGTGTTCCTCGCGGTCACCGGGGCCGAGGCGCTCTATGCCGATCTCGGCCATTTCGGCAAGCGGCCGATCCAGACCGCGTGGCTGTTCATCGTGCTGCCGTCGCTGGCGCTGAACTATCTCGGGCAGGGCGCGCTCGTGCTCGGCGATCCCGGCGCGATCGTCAGCCCCTTCTTCCAGCTCTTCCCGCAAGGCTTTTTCCGCGGCTGCATGGTCGTGCTTGCCACCATGGCTACCGTCATCGCCAGCCAGGCGGTCATTACCGGCGCCTATTCGCTGACGCGCCAGGCGATCCAGCTCGGCCTGCTGCCGCGCTTCGAAATTCGCCATACGTCGGAAGCCCATTCCGGCCAGATCTTCATCCCGCGCATCAACCAGCTGCTGCTGGTCGCGGTGGTGCTGCTGGTGCTTTTGTTCCGCTCCTCCAGTGCGCTCGCGTCCGCCTACGGCATCTCCGTCACCGGGACCATGGTGGTCACGGCGATGATGGGCTTCGTCGTGATCTGGAAGGTCTGGCGCTGGTCGCCGCTCGCGGCCGGGGCGCTGATTGCGCCATTCCTGTTCCTCGACCTCACATTCCTGGCCGCCAACCTGCTCAAGGTGTTCGAGGGCGGCTGGGTGCCGCTGGCGCTCGGCGCGGTCATGATCATCCTGATGTACACGTGGCGGCGCGGCAGCCGGCTGCTGTTCGAAAAGTCGCGCAAGCTCGAGTTCCCGCTCGCCGATCTGGTGGCGATGCTGGAGAAGCGGCCGCCGCAGCGGGTGCCCGGCACGGCCGTGTTCCTGACCTCGGACCCGCTCAGCGCGCCGACCGCGCTGATGCATAGTCTGAAGCACTACAAAGTTCTCCACGAGAAGAATGTCATTCTCACCATCGAGACGGCGCAGACCCCACGGATCGATCCGGCCGAGCGCGTCAAGCTGGAGCAGATCAGCCCGACCTTCTCCAAGGTGACGCTGAAGTTCGGCTTCATGGAATCGCCCAACGTGCCGAAGGCGCTGGCGATCGCCCGCAAGCTGGGCTGGCAGTTCGACATCATGTCGACCTCGTTCTTCCTGTCGCGCAGAGCGCTCAAGCCCGCCGTCCATTCCGGTATGCCGCGCTGGCAGGACCGGCTGTTTATCTCGCTCAGCCGCTCGGCCAACGATGCCACCGACTATTTCCAGATCCCCTCTGGCCGCGTGGTCGAGGTCGGAACGCAGGTGACGATCTAGGCGGCCAGCCAAACCCCCACTTCAAGTCGCTGCGATTTAGCTTTAACTCGCGCCGCGCGGCTCAAGCCTTTGTAGCGCTTGATTTTCGTGAGCCGAGAGGCGAGGTTGCCGCCGGCCGGGATAGGTCCGGCTGGCACGCGCGACGTTGGAGGATGATGTGGCAAACCAGGTGCAGGATCTGACCCCGGACGAGGTCTCCAAGGGTGTCGCGGAGGGCCGCTATCTCCTCGTCGACGTGCGCGAGCCGAACGAGGTCGAAGCCGAGGCCTATCCCTACGGCGTCGTGGTGCCGCTCTCGACCTTCGATCCCAAGGCGATCCCCGATCCCCAAGGCAAGGACGTCGTGTTCGCCTGCCGCTCGGGCAAACGCTCGGTGACGGCCTCGCTCGCGGCGCAGGCGGCGGGCCTGCCTTACGACAAGCATCTGGCCGGCGGCATGCTCGGCTGGAAGGCGGCGGGGCTTCCCAGCAAGGTCGGTGGCTGACCCCTCGATGACGTCCAAGAGCTCCTCGCTGAACAAGGTCTTCGCCGACCTTCCCGTTACCATCTTCGAGGCGATGTCGCAGGCCGCGCGCGACAATGCCGCCATCAATCTCGGCCAGGGCTTTCCCGACGATCCGGGTCCGGAGGACATCCGCCGCGCCGCGGCCGAGGCCTCGCTGAACGGCTACAACCAATACCCCTCGATGATGGGCCTGCCGGAGCTGCGCCATGCGATCGCGACCCATTACGGCCATTGGCACGGCCTCAAGCTCGATCCGATGAGCGAGGTGATGGTGACCTCCGGCGGTACCGAGGCGCTGACCTCCGCGATCCTCGCGGTGGTCCAGCCCGGCGACGAGGTGGTCTGCTTCCAGCCGGTCTATGATTCCTATCTGCCGATCATCCGCCAGGCCGGCGGCATTCCGCGCCTCGTGCGGCTGGAGCCGCCGCACTGGCGCTTGAATGAGGACATGCTGAAAAGCGTCTTCAATTCAAAGACCAAGGCGGTGCTGTTCAACAACCCCTTGAATCCTAGCGCGGTGGTTTTCCCGCGCGAGGATCTCGAACTCTTGGCGCGCTACTGCCAGGAGTTCGACGTCATCGCGATCTGTGACGAGGTCTGGGAGCACGTCACCTTCGACGAGCACAAGCACATCCCGCTGATCACGATTCCCGGCATGCGCGAGCGCACCATCAAGGTCGGCTCGGCCGGCAAGATCTTCTCGCTGACGGGCTGGAAGATCGGCTTCGTCTGCGCCGCGCCGCCGCTCCTGCGCGTCGCCGCCAAGGTGCACCAGTTCCTGACCTTCACCACGGCGCCGAACCTGCAGGCCGCCGTCGCCTACGGCCTCGGCAAGCCCGACGAATATTTCCTGTCGATGCGCAAGGACCTGATGCGGAGCAGGGACCGCCTGACCAAGGGGCTGGAGAGCCTCGGCTTCCCCGTGCTGAAGTCGCAAGGCACCTACTTCCTCACCGTCGACCTGTCGCCGCTCGGGCTCAACGAGAGCGACACCGAGTTCTGCTGGCGGATCGTGAAGGACTACAAGGTGGCGGCGATCCCGGTCTCGGCCTTCTACGAGCAGGACCCTGTGACCTCAGTGGTGCGCTTCTGCTTCGCCAAGAAGGACGAGACCCTCGACACCGCCCTGGAACGGCTGTCGGACGCGGTGCGCGGTCGCAAGAGGTAGAGATGACGAACGTCGGCCGCTGCGGATTTGGCCTTGGCCTTGCGATCGCCGCCGCGCTGAATTTGCTTTCCGCCCCTGTCAGGGCCGAGGAGCGGGTCGTCAATTTCTACAACTGGTCCAACTATATGGCGCCAGACGTCCTCGAGGCCTTCACCAAGGAGACCGGCATCAAGGTGGTCTACGACACCTTCGATGCCAACGAGACGCTGGAGACGCGCCTGATGGCCGGCAAGTCCGGCTACGACGTCGTGGTGCCCACGGCCTATTTCCTGCAGCGCCAGATCAAGGCCAACATCTTCCAGAAGCTCGACAAGGCGAAGCTGCCGAACCTGGAAAATGCCTGGCCGATGGTGACCAAGAACCTTGCGATTTACGATCCCGGCAACAACTACGCCGCCAACTATATGTGGGGCACGACGGGCATCGGCTACAACGTCGCCAAGGTGAAGCAGATCCTCGGGGCGGACGTCAAGATCGACAGCTGGGACATCGTCTTCAAGCCGGAGAACCTCGCCAAATTCAAGGATTGCGGCGTCCACATGCTCGACTCCGCCGACGACATCTTTCCGGCGGCGCTGAATTATCTCGGGCTCGATCCGAACTCGACCAAGCAGGCGGACCTCGAGAAGGCCGCCGATGTCGTTGCAAAAGTCCGCCCCTCCGTGCGCAAGTTTCACTCCTCCGAATACCTCAGCGCGCTCGCGACCGGCGAGATCTGCTTCGTGGTCGGCTGGTCCGGCGACATCATGCAGGCCCGCGCCCGCGCGGCGGAGGCCAAGAAAGACAACAGCAGTGGCATCGAGATCGGCTACGCCATCCCGAAGGAGGGGGCGCAGATGTTCTTCGACAATCTCGCGATCCCCGCGGACGCCAAGAACGTGAGGGAAGCCTACGAGCTGATCAACTATCTCTACCGTCCGGACGTCGCCGCCAAGAACTCAGACTTCCTGTCCTACGCGAGCGGCAACCTCGCCAGCCAGAAGCTGGTGGATCCAAAGATCCTTGGTGACAAGAACATCTATCCGGACGAGGCGACGCTTTCAAAACTGTTCGTCATCACGGCGCGCGAGCCCGCGACCCAGCGCATCATCAACCGGCTCTGGACCAAGGTGAAGACCGGGCGGTGAGGGGCATTCGTCGCTCCGCTCTTCGCAATGACGGCGTAACTACCGCCACCTGCGATGCAGCCAGAGCCACTGCTCGGGATGCTCGCGCACCCAGCTCTCCACCACGCTGGTGATCGCCTGGGTGGTGCCCTGGATGTCGATCTTGCCGTCGGCATCGCGCACCGGCTGGATCTCCTCGGTGATCTCGGCGGTGAAGCGGCCGCCCGGCAGGCGGATGATGCGGACGCCGTGGATCGGGCATTCGACCTGGCGCAGCAGGCGGGCCAGCATCGGGTTGGCGCGGGTCTTGCGGCCGAAGAAGGTGACCTCGACGCCGCCGGTCAGATACTGGTCGATCAGCATGGCGACATGCTTGCCGTCCTTCAGCGCCTGCGCGAGGCGCAGCGGCGCGTCCCGCCCGGCCGGGATCAACGTGCCCATGTTGACCTGGCGCATCTCCTGGATGATGCGGTCGGCAGAGGCAATGTTGGGCCGGCGGTAGAGGATCGCGGCATCGAGGCCATGCGAGACGGCGGCGAGCGCCGGCAATTCCCAATTGGCCAGATGCGCGGCGAAGATCAGCGCCGGCTTGCCGTCGTCGCGGATCTGGTCGAACAGCTCGATGCTGCGCGCCGGGAGTTCGATGCGGCTGTTTTCGGGATCGTCGCGCTCGTAATCCCAGACCTGATCCATATGGGCGAATTCGGCGCCGACGCGACCGAGATTGTCCCAGACGCCCATCAGGATCTGTTCGATCTCTTCGGGCGACTTCTCTGGAAACGCTGCGGTGAGGTTGGCGCGGCCGATGCGGTGCTCGCGCAGGCGCGGGCCGATCAGCTTCACCACGCGCGCGAAAAAGTCCGAGGTCTTGGCCGGATCGAAATAGCGCGTGGTGCGCAGCATGCCCACGGTAGCGGCGCCGATCAGGCTGCCGCCGATCGATTTCGCAGCCTCCCGCGCGCGGGCCTTCGTCCTCGCAGGAAGCAGCGCCATGCGTCCGGTCAGGCCGGTTCGCGGGTCAGGATCAGCGAGGCGTTCTGGCCGCCGAAGCCGAACGAGTTCGACATCACCGCGGTGACGCGGGCGTCGCGTGCCTTGTTGCCGACGACGTTGAACAGGATCGTGGGATCCGGCGTCTCGTAATTGATCGTCGGCGGGATGCGCTGATGCTCGAGCGTGAGCAGCGAGAAGATCGCCTCGACCGCGCCGGCCGCCGAGATGGTGTGGCCGACCATCGACTTGTTGGAGGTCACCGGAATCTTCTGCGCGAGCTCGCCGAACACGGCCGATGTCGTGTTGAACTCCATCTTGTCGTTCTCGGGCGTCGCCGTGCCGTGCGCGTTGATGTGGTCGATCTGGTCCGGCGTCATGCCGGCATCGGCCAGCGTCTTGTTCATGCAGCCGATGATCGGCTTGCCATCGGGCGAAGAGCGGGTGCGATGGAAGGAATCGGTGAGCTCGCCGCAGCCGGCGATCACGCCGAGGATCTTTGCGCCGCGCGCGGTGGCGGCCTCGTAGCTTTCCAGCACGAGCGCGCCTGCGCCTTCGGCCATGACGAAGCCGTCGCGGTTCTTGGAGAAGGGGCGGGAGGCCGCCTGCGGCGGATCGTTCTGGGTCGACAGCGCCGAGAGCAGCGAGAAGCGCACGAGGGCCTCGGGGTTCACGGTGCCGTCGGTCGCGACGCACAGCGCAGCATCGGTCTCGCCGCGGCGGATCGCCTCGACGCCGAGCTGGATCGAGGTGGCTCCGGACGCGCAGGCCGTCGACAGCGAGATCGGCGAGCCCTTGGTGCCAAAGGTCTCGGCGAGATGCGCGGCCACCGAGCCGAACATGAAGCGGTGATGATAGGCGCTGTACTTGCCGCCGCCGGAGATGCGCAAGAGATCGTCATAGTTGAAGTCGAGCGCACCGACGGCGCGGCCGAGCTCGCGGCGCTGCGGCCATTCGACTTCGACCGGCGCAACCGCGAGGAACAGGGGTCCCGGGAAATCGGCCTTGGCGCCGATGCCGGCCTGCTCGAGCGCTTCCTCCGTCACGAGCTCAGCCATCCGCTCGGACAGGGCGGTGGAGGAGAACGGATCGACGCTGACGAAATCGACGGTGCCGGCCATCGTGGTCTTCAGGCCGTCGACCGGAAAGCGCGTGATGGTGCGGATGCCGGATTCGCCGGCGACGAGCTTGGCCCAATTGTCGGCCTTGCCGGCACCGAGCGAGGTCATGATGCCCATGCCGGTGATGACGACGACGGGACGCCCGAGTTTGTCGCGTGGTGCAGTCATGTCGATCCCCCGATAGACCTAGAGCATGATCCGGAAAAGTGTGACGCGGTTTTCCGGAAAGATCATGCTCCAAACATTAACTCGCTAAAGCGCGACGCGCTTTAGCTAACTGCCTCGACCAGCGCCATGCCTTCGCCGCGCCAGTGTCCGGCCCCCACCACCACAATCTGGGTGGGCGCTCCCTGCATTTCAATCTCGGTGCCCGTCGAATCGTTCGGCGGGAACAGCGCGCCGCGCGAGATCGACAGCGCGGCGAGCGCGATGCCGAGCGGGAATTGCGTCTCCATCGTGTGGCCGAACATCGTGCCGGTCGAACGCACCGGGAAGTCGGCATGGCCCTTCAGGAAGCCGCGCTCTTCGCTTGTGGCGGGCTCTGCACCCGTCGCGCCCGAGATGATCGCGCCCTTGCCTTCGCGCTTGGGCAGCTTGGCCCACAGTTGCTCCAGCGTTGCGGTCATGTCGCCGGGCTGCTTGCGCCGGGCGAGGTCGGCGACGACGCTCGAAAGCCTTGCGAACGGCTTTGCGCCGCGCGCTTGCGCGTGCGCTTTCGACTCCAGCACCAGGAAGGCGCCGGCAGATCCCAGCGCGAAGCCGGCGTGGTCCTTGCGCGCCCAGACAGGAGCGAACTTGTCCTTGAGGTTGAAATCGCCGAATTCGTAGAGGACGAGCAAGTCCTTGCGCTCGCCATTGTGCGAGCCGCCGACCAGCGCGATGTCGCTCTCGCCCGAGGCGATGCGTGCAAGCGCGATGCGGGCGGCATCGGCGCCGGCGACCTCTTCGCCCATGAAGGTGCGCGAGGTGCCGCCAAGTCCGTGCACGATGGCGATGTTGCCGGCGAGCAGGTTGGAGAGCTGCGCCAGGAACAGCGTCGGCCTGAGATCGCTCATCAGCCGTTCGTTGAGGAAGCCGGGCGCGTTCGCCCCCTTGGCCTCGGCCGTCAAGACGCCGGTGTCGACGTTGAGATCGCGCTCGCCGCCGCCTGCTGCCACCACCATGTCGATCTTCGACAGGATGTCCTTGTTGCCCTTGATCCCGGCGGAATCGAGCGCAAGGCCGGCGGCATAGGTGCCGATGCGCTGCCAGGCTTCCATCTGGCGCTGGTCGCCCTTCTTCGGGATCTGGCTGTCGAAGCTAACAGGCGTCAAGGGATGCACGACGTAGGGCGCAAAGCCCTTCTCGTCGACATTGATGCGCTTCTCCTGAAGCGCGGCCCAGTTGGCGTCCAGGCCCTCGCCGAGCGAGGTCGCGAGTCCAATGCCGGTGATCCAGACTTCGGTCTGGCCGGGCTTCGAAGCAGTGTCAGTCATGGCGATACGGCCTGTTGCGGAAAGCCGACGCGCTCGGCGACTTTCGCCATGTAGCCGCGCATATCCGCATTGGGGAAGGGGATCAGCGTGAAGGTCAGCGCCGAATTCGCGCGCAGCTTGCCGCCGACCCTGATCTTGGCTTCGGTCATGGCATAGCCGGAGCCTTCATGGGTGAGGCTCGCCTCGATGCTCATGAGATCGCCGGGGAAGACCGAGCCGCGGACCTTGGCCTCCTTCACGGCGGCAAGGATCGGCATGCGCTCGAACTTGAACACGCCGAGCTGAAGCCAGCCCGAGGCCTGCGCCATCGATTCGATCAGGAGCACGCCGGGCATCAAGGGGTAACCCGGGAAGTGCCCCTCGAAGATGGTGCTCTCCTGCGGGACCTGCGCTTCGACGACGATCGTCTTCTCGTCGACCTTGAGGTCGACGATGCGATCGATCATGTGGAAGTATTCGAGTTGCATGACCGCGCGCTTAGGCGCTCGCGCCCTTGGCCGCAACCAGTTCGTCGATGCGGGCGCACAGATTCTTCAGCACGAAATACTGCTCGGTGGTCGCCTTGCCGTCGTTGACCTCCTGGGTCCACTTTTCCAGCGGGAGCTTGATGCCGAACTGCTTGTCGATCGCAAACGCGATATCAAGGAAATCGAGGCTGTCGATGCCGAGATCGTCAATGGCATGACTATCCGGCGTGATCGTGTCGCGCGGGATGTCGCAGGTTTCAGCGATGATCGTGGCGACCTGATCGAATGTGGAAGACATCACTAAGCCTTTGATATATTGCTGATATTTGTCAGATTGTCCAGAGTGGCACGGTGGGTGGGCATCGCGCCCCTTATGACGCCCTCAAACCCCCCTCTGGCCGGGTCGAAAGCCCGTATATCGGAGCGCCGCCCTGAGTTCAATGGAGCCGGGCAGGCGGCGCGACAGGGCTGGGGATGCCCCGGCTGAAGTCCCCTGCTCGCCGAGGCCGGGGCGAGACGGGCCTAGATGTGCGGCGTCGTGATCTTGACGCAGTCGCGACGGCCCATCAGCACGCAATCCTGGGTCCGGCGGAGGTCGGCGATGCTCACCGCGAGCCAAATTCCGATTGCGGTCAGCGCGATGGTGAAGGCCAGCGCCGCGATGTTGGCGAGCATACGATGGCGGAAATCGTCCGGCTCGGCGCGGGGCTTCTCGTAGCGCGACAGGTCGAGCGGTTCGGGGGCGACTCGCAACGGCTGCACGGTGCCGCTACCTCGGTGGACCGTCGGGGAAGGCGAGGTGCGCGGCCTGAACTGGAGCACCCGGTGCTCGTCGTCAGAGCTTATGGGCCGCTGGGTAGTCATGGGGCGGGGATCACTCCGAAGCAGCGATTTTAGATAGCACACGTGATGAACGTGTTGCAGAAAATCTTCGCAATGCCCGCGTGCATTTGTACGCTCGCACTATTTGTACATGGAGTGTGGGAAGCGACCGCGGAACCGGCCGTCGTGTCGGCGGCAGGGATGCAAGGGTTGCGTTGCAACACGGAGGTAGCAAGGGCCAAGGACTTCACACCTTCGTTCCCCGTTACATCGGCTTGTGATCTCCGCGTCCTTCCGAACACGTTTTGCCGCCGCATAGCCCATGCCATAGTCGTGGAACCTGAACCGTCAGTTGCATTCATGCGAGGGGCCTTCGACCATGACCACGACCAACGCGCGTGAGCCGAGAGTGCACCCGGTCCCGATCCTGTCGCTCCGGCCGACGCAGATGACGGTCGGCATGCGCGAGGTCAAGGAGAAGCGGAAGCGCTGGCGCGAGCATGACAAGAAGAAGCAGGCCGATCTTCTCGGCAAGCACATGATCCCCGTCGTCTACGGCCCAGACGCGCGGTACTATGTGATCGACCATCATCATCTCGGCCGCGCGCTGCACGACGAAGGCGTCAAGGAGGTGCTGGTGACCATCGTCGGCGACCTCCGCATGGTCGAGCGCGAGGCCTTCTGGGGCGTGATGGACAACAAGCGTTGGGTCTATCCTTACGACGCCAAGGGCGAACGGCGACAGTTCCGCGACCTGCCCAAATCGGTTGCCGATCTCAAGGACGATCCGTTCCGCAGCCTTGCCGGCGAATTGCGCCGCCTGGGCGGCTTCGCCAAGGACACCACGCCGTTCTCCGAATTCCTGTGGGCCGATTTCCTGCGCCGAAAAGTCTCGCGCAAGACGGTGGAGGCCGATTTCGACAAGGCGATCGAGAAGGCGATGTCCGCAGCCAAGAGCAAGGACGCGATCTATCTGCCCGGCTGGTGCGGTCCGGAGGACGATGATTAGGGGCGTCGGGAATCGCGTGCGGTGATGCCTCACATCAGTCGCGCTGGAAGATCCTGGCGCCGGGATAGGCGCGGCGGGCGTAAGTGACCACCAGCGCGCGGTCCTGAGTGTCCAGGAAGGGCGTTCGGATCTGGCTCGACCCGACGATGAGATGCCACAGGCCATTGAGCTTCTGGATCACGATCTTCATTTGAATAGTCCTTGATGACTCCCATTCCAGCGAATGCTGCTGGTCGCCGCAGTGCTTAGGATCATGTCCGCGGATGTAGAATTCCCAACACGGCCGCGCTCCGCTGCAAAATACGTCGACCATTGTTAGTTGGTTACGGAATGCGTCCAGATAAGCCGGATCCCATCACAGGCGCTTGAGTGAAATCAATTTCCGCGCCCATGAAACCGTCCTGAAACAGAGCAGTCCCATTTCTATGGGGTAGACGAGCTCACACAGGAGGCGAACATGCGCCGTCTGGCTTTCGTAATTGCGTTGCTCGCGGTCGCTTCTGCAGGGATTTCGGCATCGTTTGCCGCAGTTCACCACGCGAAGTCGTTGACGTTCGCGGAGCGCTTTGCTCCGGCGCTCGAGTTGATGGCGAAGCGGTAAAGCATGATCCGGAAAAGTGCGCAGCGGTTTTCCGAAAAGATCATGCTTAAACAACAACCTAAAGCGCGATGACGATTCATCCTGATCGCATCGCGCTTTAGCGGCATAGCGGCTGATCGCTTCGACGTGGACATCAGGTCGCACCCGTCGACCGGCCGCACGCGGCGATGGCCGGATCAGGCTTGACCTGCCGCAAGTCTGCCTCGCTTTGACCGGTTAGAGTCTGCCTGCATGGTTGCAGAAGCAGCGTTGTGCCCCGACGTCGCGGGCCCGGGCTCCAAGTCATGCAAGACTGGAGGCACGGCCGTGAGCATCATCTTTCGCATCGTCTTTATCGTCGCCGGCGCGGTCACCGCGCTGTTCGTCGCGCGCGATGCCCTGAACTTCACCATCATCCAGACCTTCGTCGCCGTCCTGCTCGTGACAGCCGTCGTGGGGGCTGGAAGTCTCTGGAGCATGCGGCGGAAGACGTGAGCAGGACAGAAAGCGGCGGTTCGGCCGGGCTCAGCGAAACCGAGGCCCGGCTGCGGCTGCAACAGGAAGGTTACAACGAACTGCCACGGCCCGAACGGCGCACGCCGCTGCGCATCGTGCTGGAGGTGTTGCGCGAGCCGATGCTCGCCCTCCTTCTGTGTGGCGGGCTGGTCTACCTGCTGCTCGGCGACCTCCGCGAGGCGCTGCTCCTCCTGGCATTCGGCGCGATCTCCGTCGTGATTACGATCGTGCAGGAAACCCGCACCGAGCGCGTGCTGGAGGCGTTGCGAGAGCTGACCAGTCCGCGAGCGCTCGTGGTCAGGGACGGGGAGCGTCGGCGCATCGCGGGCCGGGACGTCGTTCGCGGCGATCGCCTCGTCCTGGCCGAGGGCGATCGGATTCCAGCGGATGCGGTACTCGTCAGCGCGCGTGATCTGGCGGTCGATGAGTCCCTGCTGACCGGAGAATCGGTCCCGGTTCGCAAGCAGGCCGTCAAGACGCCGGTCGCCAAAGCTTCCTTGACTGAAAAGGCCGCCTTGGCTGAGCATCGCCCGGGCGGCGATGACCTGCCTTTCGTGTATTCGGGCTCGCTGGTCGTGCGAGGCGAGGGCCTCGCCGAGGTCGAGGCCACCGGCCCTCGCAGCGAGATCGGGAAGATCGGACTGTCGCTGCATGGCTTGCAGCCGGAGCCGCCGCGGCTGCAGCAGCAGACCGCACGGCTCGTACGGCTTTGCTTTCTCGGCGGCGCGGCGATCAGCCTGGCCGCCGTCCTGCTTTACGGAACGTTGCGCGGGGATTGGCTGCAGGCGATGCTCGGAGGCATCGCGATCGGCATGTCCATGCTGCCTGAGGAGTTTGCCGTCGTCCTCACGGTGTTCATGGCCATGGGCGCCTGGCGGATCTCGAAGGCGCGGGTGCTGACGCGGCGCGCGGCCGCGATCGAGGTGCTCGGCTCCGCCACGGTGCTGTGCACCGACAAGACCGGCACGCTGACACAGAACCGGATGTCGGTTGCGGAGCTGAGGCTACGCGATGGGACGAGCGTGCGCCCCGTGTCTTCGCAGCCAGCGCCCGTGGGAGCGGAGTTTTTCGAGCTGGCGCGTTGCAGTGCTCTAGCGAGCTCGCCCGAACCATTCGATCCGATGGAGAAGGCCCTGCATGCGTTCGCGCAGGCGAGCCTGCCGGAGGATGATGAAACCCCGGGCGCTCGGACCTTGATCCGCACCTACGGCCTGCGCCCCGAGCTGCTGGCGATGACCCAGGTTTGGCAATCGTCCCAGGGAGTGTTCGCCTCGGCCAAAGGTGCTCCCGAAGCGATTGCGCGCCTCTGCAAGTTGGATGGTGCGGACCAGGACGCGATGCGGGATGCGGTCGCGGCGATGGCGAAGGACGGTCTTCGCGTGCTCGGTGTGGCCGCCGCGACCTGCGACGGCGAGGCCCTGCCGGGCTCGCAGGAAGGTTTTTCCTTTCGCTTCCTCGGTCTGGTCGGGTTGGCCGATCCGCTTCGTCCGCACGTCCCCGAGGCGGTGGCCGAATGTCGCTCGGCCGGCATCCGCGTCGTCATGATTACGGGCGACTATCCGGCGACCGCCATGGCGATCGCCAGGCAGGCCGGGCTCGACGTCAACGAGGTCGCGGCCGGTGAGCAGATCAGGCTCGCGGACGAGAGCGCGCTGGAGGCCCTCGTCAGGAACGTGAACGTGTTCGCGCGGGTCCTGCCGGAGCAGAAGCTGCGGATCGTTCAGGCGATGAAGCGCAACGGCGAGATCGTCGCGATGACCGGCGACGGCGTCAACGACGCGCCGTCCCTGAAGGCGGCCCATATCGGGATCGCGATGGGTGGCCGCGGCACCGATGTCGCCCGTGAGGCATCCTCGATCGTCCTGCTCGACGACGATTTCGGCTCCATCGTCGCATCCATCCGGCTGGGGCGCCGGATCTACGACAATCTCCGCAAGGCGATGGCCTTCATTTTCGCCGTCCACGTTCCGATCGCGGGGCTCGCCCTGCTTCCGCTGGTTTTCGGGCTGCCTCTGATTCTCGGACCCGTTCACATTGCGTTTCTGGAGCTGATCATCGACCCGGTCTGCTCGCTCGTGTTCGAAGCCGAGCGGGAGGAGCGCGATGTCATGACGCGCCCGCCGCGGCGCGCCGATGCGGAATTGTTCTCGTGGGCTTTGGTCGGCTGGAGCATCCTTCAAGGCGTCATGGCATTTGCCTTGATCGCCGTGATTTTCGTCGTTGCGCTTCGTTCCGGTATTCCACCCGACGAGGCGCGCACGCTGGCTTTCATCGCGCTGGTCGTCTGCGTCGTCGCGCTGGTGCTGGTCAACCGGTCCTTCAGCGCGTCGTTCTTGTCAGCGTTCTTCCGTCCGAATCCGGCTTTGCTCTGGATATTCCTGTCGATCGCGCTCGTTCTGGCCGCGGCCCTGTTTTGGTCACCCGCGTCCAGTCTGTTTCGTTTCGGTCCTCTGCACCTCGACGATCTCATGGTCACGCTCGGCGCGGGATTGCTGGTGCTCACGGTGCTCGAATTGCTGAAACCCATATGGGCACGACGCTTACGATTCTAGATCGTGACGCGGCAGGTCGATCGCTCATCGCGGCGCGCGGCGGGAATCGTTCAGCGTCGGGAATTCGTGCAGCCAACGGAAGACGCCTGCGAGATGCTGACGTCGTTTCATTAGAACAGGTCTAGTCTACATAGATTCTACGACGTGAATGTCCGAAAGACTTTGATTGTGCGTTCGGAGTCTTTGCATGGTCGTCCCCGTAAATTCGGGGACTGGGAATGCTGGAATTTGTGTTTGACGCACGCGCAACGAAGCGCGGATGCGTGTCGACGTTGTGCGGTCTTCTCGTGCTTCCTCCCGCCATCGCCTTTGGCGACAACGCGCAAGCCCAGGGCGTGAGTGGAGCATCGGATCTTCCGCCCGTCGTGGTCGAGCAAGGCCGCGCGAACAAGCGTCAGGTCACGACATCGCGCAGCTCGCGATCTGCGAGTGTCCGACGTGCGCGATCACACGTGGCAGGACAGGCTGCCGAGGCCGGTTCTCAGCCGGCCTCCGCTGCGGTGGAACGCGGTACGGATCCGGTGAAGGGGTTTGTGCCCGTCGTCAGCTCGGCTGCGATGAAGTCCGACACACCTATTCTTGAGACACCTCAATCCGTTTCGGTGGTCAGCCGCGATCAGCTCGATGCGCGCTCGGCCACGACGCTTGTCGAAGGATTGCAGTATGTCGCAGGTCTCGCCATCCAGCCGGGCGGCAAAGACCCGCGCTTCGACAACGTCTTCATCCGCGGCTTCGACAACAATGGCTACGGTGCCTATCGCGACGGGCTTCGTGAGGTCGGCGATCCCAACTTCTTGTCGCTGTTCCGCAACGAGCCCTACGGCTTCGAACGCATCGACGTCATCAAGGGACCGAGCTCGGTCATGTACGGGCAGGGCGCGCCGGGCGGCCTCGTTGACGTCATCAGCAAGCGGCCGCCCGAACGGGCCTTCGGCGAGATCGTCGGCCAGTTCGGCAATTACAACCGCTTCCAGGGCGCTTTCGATTTCGGCGGTCCCGCGACCAAGGACGGTACGCTGCTCTATCGGCTGACCGGCGTGTTCAGGGATTCCGATGCGCAGATCGCGAACTTCTCGAATTTCGTGAAGGACAACCGGACCTATATCGCCCCGGCCGTGACCTGGAAGCCGACCAACGATACGACGCTGACCATTCTCGCCGACTACACGCACGATGTGACTGGAAATGCCTTTCCGCTGTCGATGGTCCATGTGACGGGCGGGAAGGTCACCGGCATCACGGCATTGCCGGTGTTTCTCGGCGACCCCAGCTACAACAAATTCGACCAGGAGCAGGAGCGTGTCGGCTACCAACTCGAGCACCGCTTCAACAACAACCTGATCTTCGAATCCAAGGCTCGTTATGGCCACACCGAGCTCGATTATCGGTATCTGACGTTCATCGGAACTCCGCTCGATACGACCACGGTTTTTCCGCGACGTTCGATGCGTATCCGGGAGCAGATCGATACCCTGTCGACCGACAACCACCTGATCAGCAAGTTCAGCACCGGGCCGCTCCAACATACGGTGGTCTCCGGCGTCGACTATCTGACGTTCAACATGACGGACCGGACCTATTTCGGAGCTGCACCGCCGCTGAGCAAGATCAATCCAGTCTATGACCAAACCATCGCGGTTCCGACTGCGCTCACCGCCCCCTCGGCGAACCAGACGATCGACCAAGTCGGCGTCTATGCGCAGGACCAGATGAAGATCCAGAACTGGATCTTCACGTTGGGCGGACGTTACGACGCCTCGGAACAGAACACCTACGCCTTGGCGACCAACAAGACCACCGACACCAAGGACACGGCCTTCACCAAGCGAGGAGCCGTCTCCTACGTGTTCGATTCCGGAGTGGCGCCTTACTACAGCTATTCGGAATCGTTTCTGCCGACGCCGGGCACGGACTTTGCGGGCAGCCCGTTCAAGCCGACGAGGGCGCAGCAGCATGAGATCGGCGTCAAATATCAACCGTCGCGGACCTTGTTGATGACGGTGGCGCTGTATGACTTGACGCGGCAAAACTCGCTCACGAGCGATCCATCGCATCTCGGCTTCTCGGTCCAACTCGGCGAAGTGAATTCGCGCGGCTTCGAGTTCGAGACGCTGGCGCAGATCATGCCCGGGCTGAACCTGGTGGCGACCTACACCAACCAGGATGTGAAGGTGACGCAGAGCACTGGCACCGACCTCGGCAAGGTGCCGACGCTGGTCGCCCGCCAGATGGCGTCGGCCTATCTCGACTACACTATCCAGGGCGGCACATGGGATGGCTGGGGTCTTGGCGGCGGCGTCCGCTACAACGGGCCGACCTTCGCCGATATCACCAACACCATCGTCAACGAGGGCTACGTCGTGTTCGATGCCGGCCTGCATTATCGCCAGCCGAAGGGCGTCAACCTGGCGCTCAACGTGAAGAACATCGCCGATCGCGTCACGCTTGCCTGCACGGCGAACGGCGGCTGCCAATACACCAGCCCGCGCACCATCGCGGGCACCGTCAGCTATCGCTGGTAGAGATCATGGTTCAGGCACGCACGATCCGGCTATGGTCGCGCATTCACACCTGGACGTCGCTGGTGTGCATGCTGTTTCTGCTGATGCTGTGCGTGACCGGGCTTCCGCTGGTCTTCCACGACGAGATCGACGATCTGCTCGAGGATGAGATCGCGGCGCCCGCCATGCCGGAGGGAACGCCGCGTCTCTCGCTCGACCGGATGATCGCTGCGGCTCAAGCGCGCTTTCCGGGGCACTACGTCCTGCTTCTCAATCTCAAGCAGACGGAGCCGCTGGTGACGGTCGCGGTGTCTCCGACCGCTGTCCCGGCGCCGGGTAACTTCCATCGTCTAACGTTCGATGCGCGGACGGGCGAAATGCTCGGGGAGGAGGCTTCACATCAGAGCGTCATGGATTTCGTGTTGCGAATTCACAAGGACATGTTTGCAGGCCTGCCGGGCGAATTGTTTCTCGGCGCGATGGGTCTCGTGTTCGCCGCGTCGATCATCTCCGGCGTGATCGTCTATTGGCCGTTCATGCGCCGGCTCGATTTCGGCACGATCCGACGGCGATCATCGCCTCGCGCCGAATGGCTCGACACCCATAATCTCTTCGGCATCGTTACCGTGACCTGGGCGACGGTGGTGGGTCTCACCGGCATGATCAACACGCTGGCGACGCCGCTGTTCGACCTGTGGCGCGCGCAGTTGATCCCGGTCTTGCTGGCGCCTCATCTCGGCAAGCCCGTGGCTCCGATCCCGTCGGTTCAGACTGCCGTCGAGCTCGTCCGCGCGAGATTTCCGGATCGTCTGGTCACCTCGGTGACGATGCCGACATCGGCACGCTTCGGCAGCCCGCAGCACTTGGTCATCTGGACCAAGGGCGCGACGCCCTTCACGGCGCGCATGCTCCAGCCGATGCTCGTCGACGCCAATGACGGCAAGACGATCGTGGCCCCCGAGGTGCCCTGGTATCTGAAGACGCTTCAGGTCTCGCGCCCGCTGCATTTCGGGGACTATGGCGGGCTTCCGCTGAAAATCATTTGGGCGCTGCTGGACTTCATCACGATCATCGTCCTCGTCAGCGGGATCTATCTCTGGATCGCGCGGCGGAAATCCTCGGTCCGCCGCAAGCGGCTCGACGCGGGCCGGTCCGCGGCAGTCGGCGTCTAGTCCTATGGCCATTCCCTCCCGGAACCAGCCTCGGGTCCACAGAAGCGCATGGGATGTCTTCCGCTGGCCTGTCCTTGTCGGCGTCATCTGCGGCGCAGGGCTCGGCCTTGCGCTCGTCGGAGACGGTGCGTGGGACGCTCTTTCGTGGCTGGCGTTGTCGCTGCCGGTCGTTCTGGCCATCTTCTGCTGGCGTCGCGCGGGTCAACCGCGCTGAGGTCTATGGATGCCGATCGGGCTCTGACAAATGGCGTGCTTCGATGTCGCGGCCGACGTCACGTCTCTCATCCTTGCCGCCAAGCATCCGATGCAGCCAGCGCTCGACACGGCGGCCGATGGTGAGCAGCACGAAAGCGAAGGCCAGCGCGACTAGCACTATTTTCCATTGCCCGGCGCCGCACGCAATGCCGAGACAGGCGGCGAGGAAGGTGCAGGCCGCGCTGGTTAGGCCGCGCACGCGAAAACGATCGCTCTCGTGGACGATGACGCCGGCTCCGAGAAAGCCGATGCCGGTCAGGATGCCCTGGATCACACGGCTCGTCGCATCGGTGATCTTGCCAGGCTCGGCGAACTGTACCGCGAGCAGCACGACGGCCGCGGTGGAGAGCCCGACGATGCCGAGCGTCTTCAGCCCGATCGGCTTGCCGTGCAAGTCGCGGTTCAGGCCGATCGCGCTACCGGCGAGCGTCGCGCTTCCGAGGCGCAGCAGAATTTCGGGCCAATCCAGTTCGGTCATGTTTTATCCGTCGCCCTCTCGGCACGCGTCCCATGAGGTTGCGCGCGGGCTATCATGGGGATGAAGCCGGCTTCGCGCCGGCAAAACATAGTCGATGCGAGCGAACCGCTCCAGAGGCCAAGCAAGGTCTCGTGCCCCGGACGCAGCGCAGCGCTCCCGGCGATGCGAAGCATCGTCCGGTGCGGTGCGCTGCTGAGCCGGGGCCCATGTCTCCGAGAGTGCCGTGATTGTGGCGTGGCTCTCGGCTCTGCGCAGCAGCGTTTCACGCTGCAGCGCGTCCGGGACACGAGAGTCTTTACCGCAGCGGCTTCTTCAGGAGCGAGAAGCGGTCCGGATCGAGCCCCATCGAGGGCTGCAGCATCGGGGCCTCGACGTTGGAGAGCGTCTTGGCGGGCGGAGCCGAGAACACAGGGTCGTTCGGCACGTCGCGCTGCGAGGTGGCGCCGCGCCAGCGTTCGAGCACGGCGCTGACGAAGTGCATGTCGTGGCCGGAGGTGACCGAAGGCACGCTGCTGATGGTGGCTTCGCCGCGAGGCAATTGGTGCGGTGGCACCTCCTTGAAGCGCAACCGGGTCGGTAGTGCGACGCCTTCGCCGAAGGCCAGCACTTCACGCGTGCCGAGCGAAGGCACGAAGGAGAGCAGGTTTGCGGCGGCGTCCGACACCGCGGCGCGCAGCAGCGCCTGGTCGCGCTCGTTGGCAAGACGCATCGTGAACAGCGTATTGCACTGGGAGATGATGGTGGCGTCGAGCTCGGCCGGACGCTGGGTGATGAGACCGAGATAGACGCCGTATTTGCGGCCTTCCTTGGCGATGCGCGACACCGCCTTGCGGGTCGGGCCGAAGCCGATGTTGCGGTCGGCGGAGGCGTAGCGATGCGCTTCCTCGCAGACGAACAGCAGCGGCGAGACGCCGTCGCTCCACAGGCCGAAATCGAAGGCCATGCGGCACAGCACCGAGACGACGGAATCGATGACCTCGGCCGGGAAGCCGGCGAGCTGCATCACCGTCATCGGCTTGCCGTTCGCCGGCAGGCGGAACAGATGGCTGATGACCTCGGCCATGGTGTCGCCGCCGACATTGGCGTTGTCGAACATGAAGGCGTAGCGGGGGTCGTTGCGCACCGCTTCGATGCGCGAGATCAGCTTGTGATAGATGATGCGCGAGGAGCGGTTCTCGAGCTTGCCCATGCGCTCGTCGATCAGCGACATCAGGTCGACCAGGCGGTACGGCACCGGGGTGTCGACGGTGTAGCCGATCTGCTTGGGATCGATGCGCTTGAGGCCGATGCGGTCGGCGTTCTGGTATTGGGTGTACACCCCCTTGGCGAGCGGGATCACCTCGGCCAGGATGTCGAGCTCCTCGGGCACGCCGGCGCGGCCGCCGAACAGCACGTCGACGATTTCCTCGAAATTGAACAGCCAGAACGGCAGCTTCAGGTTTCGCGGGTTGAGCACCAGCGCGCGGTCGCCGAAGCAACGGCCATATTCGTTGTGCACGTCCAGCAGGAAGATGCGCAGGTTCGGGCGCGCCTTCAGGATCTCGTTGAGCAGCAGCGACACGCCGGTGGATTTGCCGACGCCGGTCGATCCCAGCACTGCAAAATGCTTGGACAGCATTTCCTCGACATCGACATAGGCGACGACCGAGCGATCCTGCTGGAGGAAGCCGACATTGATCTGGTCCGAGCCGGTCGGCGCGTAGATCGTGCGCAGCTCCTGGCTGGTAATCAGATCGACGGAATCGCCGATGGTCGGATAGTTGGTGACGCCGCGCTGGAATTTCGGCTTGTCGCTGGCGTTGAGGATCTCGCCGAGCAGGTCGACCGAGGCAACCGCGATATAACTGTCGCTGCTCGACAGGTTCTCGCAGGACACCTCGGTGATCATCGCAACGATGACCGAGCTGGCGCTGCGAATACTAACGAAGCGGCCGACGGTCGCCCGAACTTCCGAGATCGGCATCTGGCTTTCTGCCAGCAGCCCGACCCGGGCCAGCGATCCGCGAACCGAAATCACGCGTCCAAAGGATGTCACGATGAATGAACCTGGCGAGAGCGAGGGATTTGCCCGGACTATGCGCGGCCGCGGCTGCACAAACGGTTAAGCGCCAGGCGCGGGCACTTCGTTAAATCCGCGACAATTCGGCCGCGAGGTTTGTTCCGATTGCATACTTACTGGCGGAAACGGCGGGAAATTGGCGCAATTTCGCGCCATTGGCGCCGATAGGCAATTAAGGAACACTTTACCATCCGGCCAGTCAGTTCCACCGTTCGGGGGACGTCTTCCTTCCACCCAGGGGGTGTTTGATTTGTTGACGGGACCTAATCATTTGTACATTAGTACAAATAGGCTGGCGGGCATCGTGACCGTCTCCGGGCGCTGAGCGCGTTGCAGCCTTGCGCCCGATGACGCGATCCGGTCGGCGGATCGCCAGCTGTGCCCTGGAGGAAAGCATGCAGCCCGAACCGATCCTCGATCTCGCTCATCTCGGCCATATGGAGCTGCTGACGCCCAAGCCGGATGAGAGCCTGAAATTCTTCGTCGACGTCATGGGCATGACTGTCAGCGGCCAGAAGGGCGAGTCGGTTTACTTACGCGGCTGGGACGATTACGAGCGCTATTCGCTCAAGCTCACGGCGTCCAAGACTTCGGGCATGGAGCACATGGCGCTGCGCGCGCGCAGCCAGCAGGCGCTCGACCGCCGCGTCGCCGCGCTAAAAGGCTCCGGCTTCGACATCGGCTGGATCGACGGCGACATGGGGCAGGGGCCGACCTTCCGCTGCCGCGACCCTGACGGCCACATCGTCGAGCTCTATTACGAGACCGAATGGTATCAGGCGCCGCCCGAGCTGAAGCCGGCGCTGAAGAACCAGGCGCAGCGGTTTCCCGCGCGCGGCGTCAATGTCCGCCGCCTCGATCATCTCAACTGCCTCGCCGTCGACATCAAGGCCAACCGTGAGTTCTTCGAGAATTACCTCGGCTGCCGCCTCACCGAGCAGATCGTGCTCAACGACGGCCGGGAAGCAGCGATGTGGCTGACGATGTCGAACAAGAGCTACGATTTCGCCTATTCGCTCGACCATTCAGGCGTGCCGGGTCGCTTCCACCACGTCACCTACGCGCTCGACAGCCGCGAGGAAATTCTGCGCGCTGCCGACATCTTCCTGGAGAACGGCATCCACATCGAGACCGGCCCGCACAAGCACGCGATCCAGCAGACCTTCTTCCTCTACGTCTACGAGCCCGGCGGCAACCGCGTCGAAGTCGCCAATGCCGGCGCCCGCCTGATCCTCGCGCCGGACTGGAAGCCGATCGTGTGGACCGAGGAGGAGCGCAAGAAGGGCCAGGCGTGGGGGCTGAAGACGATCGAGTCCTTCCACACCCACGGCACGCCGCCGGTGGACGTGAAGAAGCAAGCTTAGTGGATTGAATTGCGCACCCGCGCAATCGTCTCGCGCACGCCGGTCCACGCCGGCTTGTCCGGCGCGAACTGGCCGCGCAGGAAGCTGACGAGCTCCTCCACCTGCGCGTCGCTCATGCTGTTCCTGAATGCGGGCATGTAGCCGAAGTCGCTCGACACCGGCTCGGCGATACCGTGCAGGATCACCTGCACGAGATTGTCCGATGTCGCGCTGTGCAGATTGCTGTTGAGCGCGAGCGAGGGACGGCTGCCGAACAGCGGCAGGCCGCCGACCTCGTGGCAGACGGCGCAGGCGCCCTGATAGAGCCGCGCGCCGGTGGACGAGGCGACGGTGACTTGCGTTGCGCCCTCGAGTTTTACCGCGAGCGCAGGCGCATCGGCCGCAGTGTCGTTGAACGAGTTGAGATAGACCGCCATCGCGCGGATATCCTGATCGGGCAGGGCCTTGAGGTCCCTGACAACAGGCGCCATCGGGCCGGCGGCCACGCCGTGATAGCGTGAATGTCCCGTTCGCAAGTAAGCGTAAAGCTCGTCCTCGCTCCATGGGATCGGCGCGTGTGAGCGCGAAGTCAGCGGCGGCGCTTCCCAGCCTTCGGCGAAGCCACCGGCGAGATAGGCATTGCGCTGCTCGGCGCCGAGCGCGTTGCGCGGCGTGTGGCAGCCGCTGCAATGGCCGAGGCCCTCGACGAGATAGGCGCCGCGATTCCAGGCCTCGGACTTGGTGGGATCGGGCTTGAATTCCTTTGCCTGGTGGAAGAGCGCATTCCAACCCGCGAGCAGCGGGCGCAGGTTGAACGGGAAGGCGAGCGTGTTCGCCGGCGC
Organism: Bradyrhizobium sp. AC87j1; assembly: GCF_002936975.1. Taxonomy (NCBI): domain Bacteria; kingdom Pseudomonadati; phylum Pseudomonadota; class Alphaproteobacteria; order Hyphomicrobiales; family Nitrobacteraceae; genus Bradyrhizobium; species Bradyrhizobium sp. AC87j1. The sequence goes on along the minus strand of NZ_PTFE01000006.1, from coordinate 54,628 downwards.
CGTCGCGCGCACTGCAGGCTGCGCCATCAGATAGGCATAGAGCGCCTGAAGGTCGGCTTCGCTTGTCTTGGAGAAGTGTGTGTAGGGAAATGTAGGATAGAGCTGCCGGCCGTCGCGATGCAAGCCGTCGCGCATTGCGCGCTCGAAGGCGGGATAGGACCAGGCGCCGATGCCGGTCTCGACGTCGGAGGTGATGTTGGTTGAATAGATCGTGCCGAATGGCGTCTCCAATACGCGGCCGCCGGCATTGAGTACGCCGCCGATATTGGTGTGGCACTCCGCGCAATTGCCGAGCGCAGCAAGCTGCTCTCCCCGTGCGATCGTCGCGGCTGAATAGACCGATGCGTCGGGTCGCGCGATCGGCGCAATCGCGCGCCCCGGCAGCAGCGCCGCGCCGATGCCGATCGCGGCAGTGCAGACGGCGGCAATCGCCGCGAAGAGGCTGGCGCGTTTGGCGAAGGGATTCTGCCAGATGCGCGACGGCGGCGGCGGCGCGGCGGGCGCGGGCAGGGCCTGCGGCACGGGCGATGTTTCACCGTGCAATCCCCTCAGGATGCGTTCGGGCGTAAAGGGCGGCTCGCGAAAGCGCACGCCGGTGGCATCGAAGATCGCATTCGCTATCGCCGCCGCGCTCGGGACCGACGCGGATTCGCCGACGCCGAGCGGTGGCTGGTCCTGACGCGGCAGCATCAGCACGTCGATCTTGGGCACGTCGGGGAAAGGGATGATCGGATAGGCGCCCCATTCGCGCGCCGCCACCGCGCCGCGCTCGAACGAGACTTCCTCCATCAGCGCGCGGCTGGTGGACTGGATGACGTTGCCGTGGATCTGGTGGCGGACGCCGTCCGGATTGATCATCAATCCGGAATCCTGTCCCGCAACCACGCGCGTCACGCTGACATCGCCGGTCGATTTGTTCACCGCGACGTCGGCAATCCAGGCCGACCACGCCGCGCCGTAGCCGGGAAACTTGCTGTGGACGTAGAGCGCATAGGCAAAGCCGCGCCCGTGCACGATCTCGCCGTCCTTCTTTTCGCGCACCGGCCGCGGCGTCCAGCCCGCGCGCTCGGCCACGGCATTGACGAGATCGACGGCGCGCTGGTCCTTGAGGTAGCGCAGGCGGTATTCGATCGGATCGACGCCGGCCTCGGTCGCGGCTTCGTCGATGTAGGATTCGTGCGCAAAGGTGTTCGGCAGCGCGGAGACACCGCGGAACCAGGAGGCGCGGACGATCGGCGGCATGTCATGGGCGACGACGCGCATGTGGTCGTAATCGTAGGGCGGGATCGCCGTGCGGTCGCCCATCTGCAGCACGGCAGGCTCGGATGGAATGCGACCGGTGAGCAGCAGCGCCAGCGTCGGCGCAGCGTTCGAGGGATAACGCGTGGCGAGATCATACGCTGCGATACCGCCGTCCGCATCCAGACCGCCATTGACGTCGATGAGCTGCGCGGTGCCCTTGGGCTCCCAGGCGTGCTCCTGCTCGCGTGTCAGCTGCACGCGCACCGGCCGCCCGACGGCGCGCGACAGCAGCAAGGCATCGGCAGTGACATCGTCAGCGCAGTTGCGCCCGTAGCAGCCGGCGGCTTCCAGCCGGATCACCTCGACCTCGCTCTCGGGACGCTCGACCAACAATGCGAGGTCGCTGCGCAGCACGTGCGGATTTTGCGTGCCCGACCAGACCCGGATATTGCCGTCCTGAAAATCCGCGACGGCGCAGGACGGGCCGATCGAGGCGTGCATCTGATACGGCCACACGTAAGTGCGCTGCATCGGCTTGGCTGCGCCTGATATCGCCGCATCGACGTCGCCCTTGTCGATCAGCGTGCGCGGCGTCGATGGATTGGCGCGCAGCGCGGTCTCGACGTCGGAAAGATCGGTCAACGCCGGCGTCGGCTTCCAGCTGACTGCAAGCTGCTCGGCCGCACGGATCGCATTTTCCTCACGCTCGGCGACGATTCCGACGAAGTCGCCGATGCGCACCACGGCGACAAGCCCGTGAATGTCGCGCACCGAGGATTCATCGACCGCGATCAGGCTGGTGCCGACGAACGGACCGGCATCGACGCCGGCATAGGGCGGGCGCACCACGCGGCCGTGCAGCATGCCGGGGACACGGATATCGTGGACGAAGGTCAATTCGCCCGTGGCCTTGGCGGGCAGGTCGACGCGCGGCATCGACTGGCCGACGATGGCATAATCGCCGACCGCCTTGACGGTGACGTCGTCGGCCAGCTCCAGGCGGATCGTCTCGTCGCCGATCAATTCGCCGTAGCTGACGCTGCGATTGTCGTGCCCGCGCACGAGGCCGTCCTCGATCCTGAGATCGGCCGCCGACAGTTCCAGCCGCTCGGCCGCGCGCGCGATCAGGAAGTGGCGCGCTTGCGCCGCGGCCTTGCGCAGGGGAACAGCGGTGATCTGGATGGTCTCGCTCGCGATCGTCGCGCCCTGGTTCGGCACCACCGCAGTGTCGCCGAGCACCACGACGACGCGCGCAAAGGACACATCCAGCTCCTCGGCGACGATCTGGCCGAGCGCGGTACGGATGCCGGTGCCGAGATCGACATGGCCGTTATAGGCGCTGACCGAGCCATCCGCAGTGATGCGGATGAACGTCTCGGATGTGAGCTCGTCCACGGTGCGGGCAACGACGAGCGAGCCGGATTGGCGCTCAGCTCCATCAGGGGCAGGGGAGGCCATCAATCAACGGCCTCGGTGAGCTGGCCGGAAGCGCGCATCACGGCGCGCAGGATTTCGACATGTGTGCCGCAGCGGCAGAGATTGTAGCGCAGCGCCGCCAGCGCCTCCTGTTCGGTCGGCCGCGGGTTGATCGCGAGCAGCGCCTTGGTGGTCATGATCATGCCGTTGAGGCAATAGCCGCATTGCGCAGCCTGTTCATCGATGAAGGCCTGCTGCACCACGTCAGGCTTGTCGCGCGTGCCGAGCCCTTCGAGCGTCACGATGTCGCGGCCGGCGCAGCCGCTGATGGGAATCACGCAGGCGCGGGCCGCGGCCCCATCGATCAGGACAGCACAGGTGCCGCATTCGCCGAGGCCGCAACCATATTTCGGTCCGTTGAGCGCGAGGTCGTTGCGCAGCACGTAGAGCAGCGGCGTCTCCGGCGCTGCAGCGACCTCGTGGATCCTCCCGTTCACGGTGAGGCGGATCGGTGTCTGCGTCATCCTCGTTTCCAAGCGCTCGGCCAAGTCATGGCGAAAATCTCCATCGCGACGATACCGTTTGTACACAAACGTGCAAGCCATGCATGCCGCACTGCAGCGCGACTGCCTTCTTTGTGGACAGAGCGGATAGGCAAATGAGGTTTTATGCAGCAGCGGCATCTTTTGCGCTGCACCGCCGCTTGACAGCTATCCGGGGCGCGCGCACCATCGTTCGTATACGAATGATAACCGCGGTCTCGCTGGCTCTGACATGGTGATGGAAACGACGAGCACTGCTATCGACAAGATCCGCTGCGATGCCTGTCCGGTGATGTGCTACATCAAGCCGGGGGCGGCGGGCGCCTGCGATCGCTACGCCAACCACGACGGCAAGCTCGTCCGCGTCGATCCGCATGTGATCCTGGAGCGCACGGTCTCGCATGGCGGCAAGCTGGTCCCGTTCAGCCGCACCGAAGATTGGGACGGCAAGATCGTCCATGAACCTTCCACCTTTGTGACTGCGATCGGTGCGGGCACGACCTATCCCGACTACAAGCCGGCGCCGTTCATCGTCTCTGCGGAGGTCGACGGCGTCGACATGGTGACTGTGGTCACCGAGGGCATCTTCTCCTATTGCGGCATCAAGGTGAAGATCGACACCGATCGCTATCTCGGGCCGGAGACCGCGACCGTGCGCGCGCAGGGCGAGGCGGTCGGCCACGTCACCACCAGCGAATACGGCTCGCAGATGCTGTCGCTGGGCGGCGTGCATCATCTCACCGGCGGCTCCAAGAAGGAGGGCCGCATCACCTGCGACACGCTGATGGACCTCGCCAATTGCAAGGCGGTGGAGCTGACCATCGACGGCGGCGCGAGCGTCGTGGTGCAGGCCGGCCAACCGCCGATCGTCAACGGCATGAAAGAAGAGCGCATGCGCGTCGGCTGCGGCTCGGCGACGATCGGCATGTTCGCCAAGCAATGGCACGGCAAGGTCGACGAGGTCGTCGTGGTCGACGACCACATCACTGGCGTGCTCTCGGAGCATCAGGCCGGCAAGCTGCTCGACATCGCCGACACCGGCATCAAGATGAAGGGCCGCCGCTCGACGCCCGGCCGCTATTTCCAGGTCGCCGATCCCGGCACGGGGTGGGGCGGGACCAACATCTCTGATCCGCTCGCGATCCTCGGGCCGTTCGACGCCAAGGAAGCAAAACCGGGTCTCTCGATGCTGATGGTCTCCACGACCGGCGAGCATTCGTCTTACTATGTGCTCGACGAGGGCCTGAAGCCGGTTGAGACCGAGATGCCTGACGACCTGAAATTCTCGGTCGAGCGCATCCAGGAGAATTGCGAGCCGGCGCTGTGCACGGTGCTGTTCATGGCCGGTGCCGGCGGCTCGCTGCGCGCCGGTGTCACTGACAATCCGGTGCGGCTGACGCGCTCGGTGAAGGATGCGCTGACGCGCGTCACCAGTGGCGGCGCGCCGGTCTATGTCTGGCCTGGCGGCGGCATCACCTACATGGTCGACGTGACGCAGATGCCGGCGGGCGCGTTCGGCTACGTGCCGACGCCGGCGCTGGTTGCGCCGATCGAGTTCACGATGAAGCTGTCCGACTATGCCGCGCTCGGCGGGCACATGGATTACGTGAAGCCGCTCTCAGAGGTCCAGAACGGCGACGATGTCCGCCAGCTGCCCTGGCAGAACCCGATCCCAGGGCCTCGGGCATGACAAGGCTCCCGCAAATCGCATTGCTGTCTGATGGCCGGCGGCTGCATTTGCAGGATGGACCGATTGATCTGGTCATTGAGGCGAGGGGGCGCACGGACGATGTGCGTGCGGCCTATGAGGCGGCCGCGCGCCGCTTCACCGGACTGCTCGACGAACTCTGCGCGGAGCTGCCGGAGCTGCGGACGGCCGCCGGGAAGCGGACTGCGTTGACGGGCGTGGTGGCGCGCCGGATGCACGCCGCGGTCGCGCCTTACGCCGCCAACTGCTTCATCACGCAGATGGCGGCTGTTGCCGGTAGCGTGGCGGAGGAAATTTTGGGCGCCATGCTGGGCGCTGCGATGCTCGATCAGGCCTATGTCAATAACGGTGGCGACATCGCGCTCCATCTCGGCAAGGGCGAGCATTTTTCGATCGGCCTGATGGACCGACCCGATCGCGCTGGCGTGATGCGAACGATGAGGGTGGCTGCGGATGACCCCGTGCGCGGCATCGCGACCAGCGGACGCCACGGCCGCAGCTTTTCGCTCGGCATTGCCGACGCGGTGACGGTGCTGGCGGCAACGGCGTCGCAGGCCGATGCGGCTGCCACGGTCATAGCCAACGCCGTCGATCTGCCCGGGCATCCCGCCATCATCCGGACGCCCGCAAACGAGCTTCAGCCCGACAGCGATCTCGGCTCGCGCCTCGTCACCCGCGACGTCGGCGAGTTGTCGCAGGACGAGATCGCGACGGCGCTCGAATCTGGCGCGGAATGTGCACGCCAATTGTTCGATCGCGGATTGATCGAGGGTGCCGTGGTGCGGCTTTGTGGTGATATGCTTGTCATCGGACCTAAGGATATAGAAGAGCAACGAACGCGCCCGCTTGCGCTGGAGAACGCGGTCTGTGCCTGAACAGGGAAGCGAAACATGAGCGCGATCATCCGCAAGATCGTCACCGTCGTCGAAGAGACGCAGATGGAGATGGGCCGCCAGGTCTCGCCGCCGACCCGGCGCGCGGCTGCGATCGCCGTCATCGAAAATCCCTTTGCCGGACAATATGTCGAGGATCTCTCCCCGCTGATCGCGATCGGCGAGGAGCTCGGCGAGCTCTTGTCGAAGCGCGCCGTGGCGGCGCTCGGCATCGATGGCGCGAAGGCGCAGAGCTACGGCAAGGCTGCCGCTGTCGGCGAGAACGGCGAACTGGAGCATGCCGCCGCGATCCTCCACCCCAAGATGGGCGCGCCGGTGCGCAAGGTGCTGAGCAAGGGCGCGGCCCTGATCCCGTCGTCGAAGAAGCGCAGCGGTCCGGGCACGACGCTCGACATCCCACTTGGGCACAAGGACGCCGCCTTCGTGCGCAGCCATTTCGACGGCATGGAAGTGCAGATCAACGACGCGCCGCGTGCCAACGAGATCATGGTCGCGGTCGCCGTCACCGATAGCGGCCGTCCTTTGCCGCGCGTCGGCGGGCTCACGGTTGCGGAAGTAAAGGGCGAGGACGGTCTGAGATAGGGCATGATCCGGAGATGCGGGCACAGCCTCTCCGGCAAGATCGTGATCGAGACATAGAACTCAAAAACTGGAGGTTGGGATGCGAGCAAGAAATTACATCGTCGGCGCGGCCTTTGCGCTTCTGGCGGGCGGCATGGCTCATTCGGCCTTGGCGCAGGACATCAAGATCGGCGAGATCAACAGCTATTCGCTGCTGCCGGCTTTCACCGAGCCCTATCGCAAGGGCTGGCAGCTCGCGGTCGAAGAGATCAACGCGGCCGGCGGCATCAACGGCAAGAAGCTCGTTGTGATCTCGAAGGACGACGGCGGCAAGCCGGCGGACGCGCAGACCGCAGCCAACGAGCTGGTGTCGAGCGAGGGCGTCGCGATGCTGACGGGTACGTTCCTGTCGAACATCGGCCTTGCCGTCAGCGACTTCGCCAACCAGAAGAAGGTGTTTTTCCTCGCGGCCGAGCCGCTGACGGACGCCGTCACCTGGTCGAAGGGCAACAAGTACACCTTCCGCCTGCGTCCTTCCAACTACATGCAGGCGGCGATGCTGGTGGAAGCAGCCGCAAAGCTGCCCGCCAAGCGCTGGGCGACGATCGCGCCGAACTACGAATACGGTCAGTCCGCAGTTGCCGTGTTCAAGAAGCTGATGTCGGAGAAGCGTCCGGACATCCAGTGGGTCGACGAGCAGTGGCCGCCGCAGGGCAAGATCGACGCGGGCCCGGTGGTGCAGGCGGTTGCCGCCGCCAATCCGGAAGCGATCCTCAACGTCACCTTCGGTGCCGACCTCGTCAAGCTGGTGCGCGAAGGCAACACCCGCGGCCTGTTCAAGGGGCGCGAGGTCGTCTCGTTCCTGACCGGCGAGCCGGAATATCTCGATCCGCTCAAGGATGAGACGCCCGAGGGCTGGATCGTCACCGGTTACCCCTGGTACTCGATCAAGACGCCCGAGCATGACGCGTTCCTGAAGGCGTACCAGGCCAAGTACAACGACTATCCGCGCCTCGGCTCGATCGTCGGCTACCAGACCATCAAGGCGGCCGCCGCGATCCTGGCGAAGGCGGGCTCGACCGATCCGGAGAAGCTGATCACCGCGGCGGAGGGACTGTCGATGCCCTCGCCATTCGGCGAGATCACCTTCCGCAAGATCGACCATCAGTCGACGCTCGGTGCCTTTGTCGGCAAGACCGCGCTGAAGGACGGCAAGGGCGTGATGGTGGATTCGTCCTACAAGAAGGGCTCGGACTATCTGCCCAGCGATGCCGAAGTCGAGAAGCTGCGTCCGAAGGATTGATCCCCGCTGCCGCCGTAGGGTGGGTTAGCCGAAGGCGTAACCCACCACGGTCTGCATCTGCAGAACGAGAAGAGGTGGGTTACGCCGAGGCAACTGCGCTTCGCGCAGTCGCTGGGCTAACCCACCCTACGAAGCTCGCCCTTTCCGCGTGGGGAGGGATGAGACCCAACACCAACCCGGACCGCCGATGGCCTTTTACGTCGTACAGTTTCTGACCGGTCTCGCCAGCGCGGCGTCGCTGTTCCTGGTGGCCTCGGGCCTGTCGATCATCTTCGGCGTGACGCGGATCGTGAATTTCGCGCATGGCGCCTTCTACATGATCGGCGCCTACATTGCCTTCACGCTGACGGAGCGCCTGTCGGGCGCGTTCGGCTTCTGGGGCAGTATCGTGCTGGCCGCGATTGCCGTGGCGCTGATCGGCGTGCTGGTCGAGATGGTGCTGCTTCGCCGCATCTATCACGCGCCGGAGCTGTTCCAGCTGCTCGCGACTTTCGGCCTGACCTTGATGGTCGAGGATCTCGTGGTGCTGATCTGGGGACCCGACGATCTCGTCGGCCGCCGTGCGCCCGGCTTCAGGGGCGCCATCGATTTCTTTGGCCAGAACATCCCGAGCTACGATCTGTTCCTGATCGTGCTCAGTCCCGTCGTGCTCGGCATTCTCTGGCTGCTATTTCAGCGCACGCGCTGGGGCGTCCTGGTGCGCGCGGCGACGCAGGACCGTGACATGGTCGCAGCGCTCGGCGTCAATCAGAAATGGCTGTTTACGTCGGTGTTCGCGGTCGGCGTCTTCCTGGCCGCGCTGGGCGGCGCGCTTCAGATCCCGCGGGATGCCGTGCATCACGCGATGGATCTGCGCATCATCGTCGAGGTCTTCGTCGTGGTCGTGATCGGCGGCCTCGGCAGCATCGTCGGCGCGTTCGTCGCGGCGGTGCTGGTCTCCGAGCTCAATGCCTTCGGCATCCTGATCTTCCCCAAGATTTCCATCATCCTGGTCTTCCTGGTGATGGCGGTGGTGCTGATCGTCCGGCCGTGGGGTCTGTTCGGCAAACCGGAGGCGCCCGCACGCAAGACGCCGGGGCTCACCGTCAATCCCTGGCGGCCGCTGACGTCGAACGAACGGCTGATGGCGCTTGCAGCGCTCGTGGTCGCAGCGACGCTGCCGCTGTTCGCCGGCAATTACGCGCTGACCGTCGGCTCGGAGATCGCGATCTTCGTCATCTTCGCAGTCAGCCTGCACTTCCTGATGTCGGTCGGCGGGCTCGCGTCCTTCGGCCATGCTGCTTATTTCGGCCTCGGTGCCTACGGCGTCGCCTTCCTCGCCAAGATGGCGGGGCTGCCGATGATCGTGTGCCTGCTGCTCGGGCCGCTGCTCGGCTGCATGGGCGCCGCCGTGTTCGGCTTCTTTGCCGTGCAGCTCTCTGGCGTCTACTTCGCGATGCTGACGCTCGCTTTCGCACAGATCGTCTGGTCGATCGCGTTCCAATGGGTGAGCGTCACCGGCGGCGACAACGGCATATTGGGCGTCTGGCCGGAAAGATGGGCAGCGAGCCCGTCGCACTTCTACTGGTTGGCGCTCGGCGTTGCGGCGCTGGTGACCGTCGCACTGCGGGCGATGGTGTTCTCGCCATTCGGTTACGCGCTGAGGGCGACGCGCGACTCGCTCCTGCGCACCGAGGCGATCGGCATCAATGCCAAGCGCATCCAGTGGACCGCCTTCGTGATCGCAGGGACGACCGCCGGCATCGGCGGCGCGCTGTTCGCTTACCTCAAGGGCAGCGTCTTCCCGGACAATCTCGGCATCTCGCTCTCGGTCGATGCGCTGGTGATGGTGCTGCTCGGCGGTGTCGAGACGGTGTCCGGCGCGGTGATCGGCGCCATCGTCTACAAGGCCTTGAACATCTGGCTGGTCAGCCAGACCGATTTGTCGAAACTCGTGCTCGGCGGCTTCATCGTGCTGATTGTCGTCGTCTTCCCAAAGGGCATTGTCGGCATGCTGGAGATGCTGGCGCAGCGTCGCAGGAAGGCATCGCCGCCGGGATCACCTTTGCTCGCCAAGCCGATCGAGTCTGCCGAATGAGTGTTGCACCCCCACTTCTTGCGGTCGAAGGTCTGACCAAATCCTATGGCGGCATTCACGCCGTGCGTGGCGTGTCGTTCTCGCTGCGCGCCGGCGAGATTTTGGCGCTGATCGGGCCGAACGGCGCGGGAAAAAGCACCTGCTTCGACATGCTCAACGGCCAGAACAAGCCTGATACCGGCCATGTTCGCCTGCTCGGTGAAGAGATCACGGGCAGGAAGCCGCGCGAGATCTGGCGTCTCGGGGTCGGGCGCACCTTCCAGATCACCGCGACCTTCGCCACCATGACCGTGCGCGAGAACGTGCAGGTCGCGCTGATCTCGCACGGGAAGCAGCTGTTCAATCTGTTCGGCTCGGCGCCGAAGTTCGACCGCGGCGAGGCTGGCCGTCTGCTCGAACTGGTCGGCATGGGCGGCTATGCCGATCGGCCCTGCGGCGAGCTTGCCTATGGCGATCTCAAGCGGCTCGAGCTTGCGGTGGCGCTCGCCAACCAGCCCAAGCTGCTGTTGATGGACGAGCCCACCGCCGGCATGGCGCCGCGCGAGCGGGTCGATCTGATGCGGCTGACCGCGCAGATCGCGCGGGAGAAGTCGATCGGCGTGCTCTTCACCGAGCACGACATGGACGTGGTGTTCGAGCACGCCGACCGCATCATCGTGCTGAATCGAGGGACGCTGATCGCCGAGGGCACGCCGGCCGAGGTGCGCGGCAATCCGCAGGTGCAGGCGGTCTATCTCGGCGAGGGCCTGGTCTACGATGCCCGCCACCGCGAGGGAGCATCAATATGAAGCTCACCGTCGAGGGCCTCAACAGCCATTATGGCCCGGCGCATATCCTGTTCGACATCGGCTTCGAGGTCGGCGAGGGCGAGGTCGTTGCGCTGCTCGGACGCAACGGCGCCGGCAAGTCGACGACGTTCCGCTCGATCGTCGGCCTCGTCGCGCAGCGTTCCGGCCGCATCATGTTCGAGGGCAAGGATGTCTCGGCCAAGCCGACCCACGAGATCGTGCGCGAGGGGCTCGGCTATGTGCCGGAGGAGCGCCGGATATTCACCGACCTGACCGTGGAGGAAAATCTCGAAGTCGGCAAGCAGCCCAAGCGTCCGAACGCGCCATACTGGACGCGCGAAAAGCTGTTCGCGCTGTTTCCAAATCTCGGCGAGATGAAGAACCGCCCGGGCGGCCGCATGAGCGGCGGCGAGCAGCAGATGCTGACCATCGCTCGCACGCTGATGGGCAATCCGTCGCTGGTGCTGCTGGACGAGCCCTCGGAGGGCCTGTCGCCGAAGATCGTGGAGCAGATGGTCGACGCCATCCTGACCATGAAGAAGGAGGGCGTCAGCATCGTCGTCTCCGAGCAGAATCTGCATTTCGCGCGGTTGATCTCCGATCGCGCCTACATCATCGAGCGCGGCCGCATCTGCTTCGGCGGCACCATGGCCGAGCTCGATGCGCGTCCGGATATCCGCGACGCGCATCTGTCGTTGTGAGAGGCGGGGGACGGATGGCGAGAAGTGTCGCGGTGAAAAAGGGCGTCAAACCGGCAAAACCGCCTTACGTGCTCGACGAGCAGGTCGGTTTCATCCTGCGCCAGGTCTGGCAGCGCCACAGCTCCATCTTCTCCCGCGATATCGGCACCAATCTGACGCCGACGCAGTGGGCGGCATTGTCGAAACTCGCCGAGACCGGGCCGTGCTCGCAGAACCAGCTCGGCCGGCTGACGGCGATGGACGTCGCGACCATCAAGGGCGTGATCGATCGGCTCACGGCGCGCGGGTTGACCGAAACAAGTCAGGATCCCGAGGACGGTCGGCGGCTCCTGGTCAGCCTGACGCGCGCCGGTCAGCAGCTTTCGGAGAAGGTCGCGCCGAACGCGCTCGCCATCACCCGCGAGACGCTGGCGCCGCTCGAGCCCAAGGAGCGCGAGATGCTGATGGCGCTGTTGAACAAGCTGCGGTGAGAGTGCCATAGACGGTCTCGTAGGGTGGGCAAAGCGAAGCGTGCCCACCATCTTGCTCAATCAGGAAAAGATCGTGGGCACGGCGCTTCGCGCCTTTGCCCACCCTACGGCAGTTGAACAAGGTGCGAGGACTGGCGACTAATCTCGATGAAGGGTCTGTCGAGGTCTTTATTCATGAGAGTCGTCACGAAATTTGTGATGCTCCTCACTCTAGGTGCGGCGCTGGCGGGCAGCGCGCCTGCCTTTGCCGCGCAGCCCTACGAGGGCTTCTGGGCGTCCACCAAAAAAGACTGCCGCGATGACGACAGCCCCAACCGCATGAGCATCGAAGGCGGCAACCGCCTCTACTGGTACGAGACGCGGTGTCGCGCCAGCGAGATCACCGGCGACGGAAAGCTCGGCTGGAAAATGAAGCTCGCTTGCGAAGGCGAGGGCGAGAAGTTTCGCTCCAATCCCCGGGTCTCCATCGCAACGGACGGCAAGCTGGTGATGGACAACGGACCGGTCGGACAGGCCAAGCGCCAGACCTATGTGCGATGTGAGATCGCGAAGAAGCGCTGATGTTGAACGCTTACGTCTTGCCCGGCCATTTGGCGCGGTAGCGGATTTCGCTGCCGTCTGCGAGTCGCCGCCAGGTCCCGAACTCCGGCGTATGCGGCGCCCGGGCCGTCAAGTCGATCGGATAGATTCGGCTCGGCTGGCCCTCGATATTGACGGCGAGCTGCCGGTGCGAGGTTCGAAACGCGAGCTCGACTTCGCCTGCGATGACGGGCTGGTCGCCGTCACGATAGAAGGCGGCCGGCGTCACTTCGCCCGGCATCGTGTTGAGGTCGGTCTGCAATTCGATGGTGATGCCCTGGGCTGATGTCGGCACCGTGACCTCCGCCGGAAAACGGACCTCAAATACGAGCAGGGGATTGCCGCCGTTCCGGTTGAGCCAGGGCGTCGCCGTCGCATAGGCGTAGGCGGTGTAGATGCCGATCCCGGCGACGCAGAGCAGGACGACGATTCCGAGAGACTTCAGGCTGTTGCGCGCGACGCTGCCCTTGCCTGCGTCCTCGCCCGAACGCGTCACCAGCCAGTTGGCAAACACCGCGCCGGTGATCGCGCCGATGGGGGAGTAGACGAACAGTCCCAACAGACCCGAGGTAATCGGGTCCGCGCGGTTGCCGAAATCGAACAGGGAAAACAGCACAAAGATCGCGACATAGCCCGCCACCGCGCCAGCAACGCCGACGGCTATTCGCGATGAGTTCTTCATGTTTCCCTCGATGGTCCAGCAATGAAATGCCGCCACCGAGGGCTGCCTGCGTTAGACGCTGCAGGTCGCAGACTTGTTCAACGCCATCGAGGGAGGTGTGCAGCGGTGTGCCGCTCCGGCTGCGTCACTTCGCCACCACCTCCGGCACCCGGCCGGCCGGCGGCGTGTTGCGGCTGCGTTGCGTCCGCACGATGCCGTCGATGATGGTCATGCCGATGCCCGGGAGGTCGCCGAGCTGGACGCTCTCCAGGATGTTCTTGCCGGGCGAGTGCTGGGCCTTGTCCATGATGACGAAGTCAGCGGATCGCCCCACTTCAATGAGGCCGCAATCGAGTTCGCGCATCCGGGCGGTGTTGCCGGTGGCGAGACAAAACGCGATCTCGGCCGGCAGCTCGCCGAGCGAGGACAGCATCGAGACCATGCGCAGAATGCCGAGCGGCTGCACGCCGGAGCCGGCGGGCGCGTCGGTGCCGAGGATGACCCGGTGCAGATCGCCCATCTCGCGCGCGGTGCGCAGCGTGTACAGAGCGGAGCGCTCATTGCCGTTATGCACCAGCTCGAGACCGCGCTTGCAGCCCTCGCAGATACAGCGGATCTGGTCGTCGGGGAGGGCAGTGTGGCCGCCATTGATGTGGCCGACCACGTCGGTGTCGGCCTCCAGCACGACGTCCTTGTCGATCAGGCCGGAGCCGGGGATCGAGGGGCCGCCGGTGTGGATGGTGCTCTGGATGCCGTATTTGCGTGCCCAGCCGACCATCTTGCGCGCGGTCGGGCCGTCCTTGACGCCGCCGAGGCCGACCTCGCCGAGCAGCTTGACGCCGGCGGCGGCCAATTCCTTGAAATCCTCCTCGACCATCTCGCATTCGATCACGGGCGCACCGGCGTGAACCTTCACGCCGCCGGGGCGCAAATTCCAAAATGCGCGCTGCGCAAAGATCGCCATCGCCTTCAGCCCGACGACGTCGCGGGGGCGGCCGGGCATGTGCACCTCGCCGGCGGAGATCATGGTGGTAACGCCGCCGTGGAGGTTGCTGTCGATCCAACCGATCTGGTTCTGCCGCGGCGTCCAGTCGCCCGCAACGGGGTGGACGTGGCTGTCGATCAGGCCCGGCGCCACCGTGGTCCCGTTGGCCTCGACGATGGTGGTCGCGCCTTCGATGTCGACGTCCTTGAAGCGGCCGATCGCGGTGATCTTGCCGTTCTCGGCGACGATCGTGTCGCCATCCAGGATCGGCTTTTCCAGGGCGCCGGACAGGATCAGGCCGATATTCCGGATCACGAGCTTCGAGGGTCCGGTGGCCTGGGGTGCGTCATGCGCCATGGAAGGGGCTCCTTATTCCTAACTGCAACGCTTTCGATCTTGGGCAGCCTTGACCGCGGGATCAAGCAGGATTATTCATTAGTATACGAATGATCGTGTACAAACGACGCATAGCTGCCCGCCTCGGAACCGCATTGGAAGCGACAGGGAAGGTGAGATGAGCAATTTCAATCAGGAAAGCGTTTTGAGCGTCCACCACTGGACCGATACGCTGTTCTCCTTCAAGACCACCCGCAGCCCGACCTTCCGCTTCCGCAACGGCGAATTCACCATGATCGGGCTCAAGGTCGGCGAGAAGCCGCTGCTGCGAGCCTATAGCGTCGCCAGCGCCAATTACGAGGACACACTGGAGTTCTTCTCGATCAAGGTGCCGGACGGTCCGCTGACCTCGCGGCTCCAGCATTTGAGGGAAGGCGACGAGATCATCGTCAGCCGCAAGGCCACCGGCACGCTGGTGATCGACAATTTGGAGGAGGGGCGCAACCTCTACCTCATCGGCACCGGCACCGGCCTTGCGCCGTTCCTGAGCGTGATCAAGGACCCCGAAACCTACGAGCGGTTCGAGAAGGTCGTGCTGCTGCACGGCTGCCGGCACGTCAAGGAGCTCGCCTATGGCGAGATGATCACCGAGACGCTGCCGAAGGACGAGCTGATCGGCGAGTACATTCAGAATCAGCTGATCTACTATCCGACCGTGACGCGCGATCCCTTCCGCAACCGCGGCCGCATCACCGACCTCATCACCACAGGCAAGCTGTTCGCCGATATTGGCCTGCCGGCGCTGGAGGCCGCCCACGACCGCGTCATGATTTGCGGCAGCCCGGCACTGGTCGCTGATACCCGCGTGCTCCTGGGAGAGCGCGGCTTTGTCGAGGGCAATCACGGCGAGCCGGCCCAATTCGTGGTCGAAAAGGCCTTTGCCGAGCGCTAACGCGCAATTCTTGCTTGAGAAGACCGCATTTTCGCCGCGCGGGGCCCGTTGCGGCGCCGATTCGGCGCTTGATACACTGTGGGAACGAATCAGCGGAGTTCCCACATGGTTGCGGACAGCGACAGCAACATCGCCTGGCACCGGGTCCAGTTGAAGAAGAACCGCGCCGAGTTGAAGGCGCTGGAGACCGCGCGCTTTACGATGGGCGAGATCGCCTCGTCGAAGCGGAACGGCCAGACCCAGAAGGCGATCGCGGAACTCAAGCGCAAGATCGCCCAGTCCGAGCGCGTGATCGCCGATCACGACAAGCGCACGCGCCGTCCGCTCGGCACCGACATGCAGAGCCTCAGCAATGGCAGCTGGAGCCATTGGGACGCCTATACCAACCAGCAGCAGCGCAAGACCGGCCAGCGCTCGCCGGGGCGTGGATAGATCGTCGTCTCCTCGCGCCAGTTCCGACCCTTGCGCGTTGGCCCGCCCATACCATTTGGGTGAGACGCCAGCAATCACTCCGGTGATCCCATGACAGCGCGCCTCGATTTCACAAGCGAGGCCTTCTTTCGCGATCCGCCCAAGGCGATCGCGGCGTTGCGCATGTCCGGTCCGCTCGTCGCGACGCGATTTCCTCTGGTCGGCGATGTCTGGATCACCACGACCCATGACGCGACGGCACAGGTGCTGAAGGACGGCGCTACCTTCACGCTGCGCAAGGAGGATGGCGACGTCGCGGGTCTGCGCTGGTGGATGCCGAGCTTCGTCAGAACCATCGCCAACAACATGCTGACGATGGACGAGCCGGATCACACCAGGCTCCGCAGCATCGTGGACGAGGCCTTTCGCCGTCGTGCCATCGTCGCGATGGAGCCGCGCATCCGTGCCATTGCCGACGGCCTGGCCGACGAGCTGTTCGCGGAGGGACGGCCAGCCGATCTGGTCCAGCGCTACGCGCGCATCCTGCCGCTCGCAGTGATCTCCGAGCTTCTGGGATTGCCTCTGGCCGACCGGCCCAAATTCATCGCCTGGGGCAACGCGATGTCCTCGCTGACCAATGTCGTCAGCTTCTTCCGCTTGCTGTGGGCGTTCCGAAAGATGCGGGGCTACCTGGAGCAGCAATTGCAGGCCGCGCGCGTGCAGGGCGGTGAAGGCCTGATCGCCGAACTGGTCCAGGTCGAGCGCGAGGGTGCCCAGATCACGCCGGATGAAATGGTCTCGATGGTGTTTCTGCTGCTTGCAGCCGGCTCCGAGACGACCACGCATCTCATCAGCGGTTCGGCCTACGAGCTGCTCAGAAGTCCTGGGCTCCGCGACTGGCTGGAGCAGGATAGGAGCCGCGTCGGGCTTGCGGTGGAGGAGTTTCTTCGCTTCGTGTCACCGGTGCAGTTCTCCAAGCCGCGCTATGTGCGGCGGGACGTCGAGGTCGAAGGCGTGCGTTTGAAGAAGGGCGACCGTGTCATGGTGATGCTCGCTGCCGCAAACATGGATCCGGCGATGCATGATCGTCCCGAAAGCCTCGATCTCGAGCGCAAGCCGAACCGTCACCTCTCGTTCGGGACAGGAATCCATTTCTGCCTCGGCCATCAGCTTGCGCGGATCGAGGCGGCCTGCGCGCTGGAAGCGCTGTTCGTGCGCTGGCCGAAACTTGGTCTGGCCGTCGATCCCTCGCAGATCCATTGGCGCAAGCGGCCGGGGATTCGCATGATTGCGAAGCTTCCCGTCACGGCCGAGGTCCACGGAACATTTGCCGCTGCGACGCCGGCGGTGGCTGATCGTTCTCCCGTGCGGGCGGAGTGAAGCTCTCTCCTTCGGCAAATCGTCGCTGACCATGATCTGCTCGGAACGGCCTGCGGCGCTTGCTGTTGTCCACCGGGACCTGAGGGCATGCGAAGGAACAGTTCCGTGTCCAGGATTCCCATCTTTCAAAGAGGTTGGATCATGACCAGCAAAATGCCGAATGTTCCGCCGGCCAATCAGAGCCGGAAGGGAACTGGCGACACCAAGCAAACGTCGGCCGATCAGACTCCGCGCGGCCAGCAGCGCGCGGAAAATCCGGACCAACAGGGGCAACAAGGCAACATCAAGCAGAACACGACCAATCAGGGATACCAGCAAGACCGTTGAGGAGGCGACATTCATGTCGACATCCACCAAGACACCCAACAGCATTCGCCAGGGTGGCCCCGGCGCATCGCATGAGAACGCGAAGGCGCCGCTGGAGGTGAAGAAGCCGCCTGCGGACGATGAGCAGCGAAGCCATAGCCGCGTTTCCGGTGGCGGAGGCGAGCAGGATTCCCATCACCGCCACGATGCGGCCGGCAAGGGCGGCGGCAGATAGACCACAGCAGCCGCCGCGACCAATACCGGTACAACGGACGTACCGAGCCAAGAGGAGAGACTGATGCCAAGTGGGCACGGCAGCAAGACGCACTTCAGATCCGGCATGCATGGCAAGGGCGACGGCACCGGTGCATTGACCGAAGTGCCCAAGGACAAGATCGGCGATAACATGGTCCTGTCCAACCGCGACAAGGCCCAGCATTCGGACATTCGCGGCATGGACGGCAAGTCCATTCAGACCGATCAGTATCAGGATCATGCAGCCAACCGGCTCGACGAGACGCCGGAGACTGACGAGACCTGACAGGGACATTCCTCCCGCTGAACTCGCGGACCGGTGTTCAGCCGGTCCGCTTTTTTGTCGGCACGAGGTCGCGCTCCCAGCCGAACACGGAGCGGCCGTCGAGATCGGGTGACGCCGCGCGCTCGCCGGCGATATAGGTCTCGACCGACGGGCCGTGCGCGGTGCGTTCCAGCCGCCGTGCCTGGTCGTCGAGGCGCCGGATCGCCTGGATCTCTTCGTCACGTCCGAGCTTCGCGCTCTGGATCGCATCCTTGAGGACACGGATGGTCTCGTCATAGACCTTGATCGGGACAGGGTAGGGATGCCGGTCCTTGCCGCCATGGGCGAGCGAGAAGCGCGCGGGATCCGTGAAGCGATAGGGCGCGCCGTGCACGACCTCGGCGACCATGGCCAGCGAGCGCACGGTGCGCGCGCCGACGCCGGGCGTCAGCAGCAGCTCCGGGAAATCGACCGGGCCGCGTTCGGCGGCTGCGGCGAGGGTGCCGTGTAGGCGCCGCGCGAACACATCCTTCGGCCGCACGTCGTGATGGGCGGGCATGATCAGATGCGGCAGCATGGCCTGCGCAGGCTCGGGCGCAGTGCCGGTGAGCCGCTCGAATTCGGTGAGGATGCGATCGGGGCCGAGATCGCTGAGGAGCTCGAGCTGCGCGTTGCGCGAGATATCGGCGCGGTGGTCGGTGAGATTGACGATCTCGCCCTGCTGCGGGCCGTCGATTGCGCTGTGCGGCGTATCGACGAAGCTCTTCAGCGTCTCGGAATGCCAGTGATAGCGGCGGGCCTGGCGCTTGTCGCCGTTCATGCCCTGCTGCACCACCGTCCATTTGCCGTCGGCGGTCACGAAGAAGCCGTGGAGATAGAGGTCGAAGCCGTCTTGCACGGCCGCGCTGTCGACCTTCGCCACCAGGCGGCTGGCGCGGGTGAGCCTTGCGCCGTCGAAGCCGACGCGATCGCCGAGCTGCATCAGCTCGTCCGGCGTCTTGCGCGAATGCTGGCCGCGGCCGCCGCAGACATAAATGCCGAGCTCATCCTGGAGCGGCCCGAGCCCGCGCTTCAGCGCGCCGATCACTGATGTCGTGATGCCGGAGGAGTGCCAGTCCATTCCCATCACGGCGCCGAACGACTGGAACCAGAACGGATGCGACAGCCGCTGGAGGAACGCGTCCCGGCCGTAATGATGCACGATCGCCTGCGTGACGATCGATCCGAGCGAAGCCATCCGGCTCGCAAGCCACGGCGGAACCCGTCCGGTGTGCAAGGGAAGATCGGCGCTGCCGGTACGTCTGGTCATGAGTCCTAAAGCTAGCGCAATTGGGCGACGGTTGCATCTGCGGAATGCTGCGTTGCACGAGAGAGGGGAGCCAAGCCGGCCGGGAGGCGTTGAGCGGGCGACGCGAATGCAATGACGGGGACAATCGATGAATTTGGAGGCCCTGATGGCCGACATCGACGGGATGTTCGGCTGGATACCGTCGTGGTTTGTCGGCCTCGGCCTGGTTGTCGGCGCGATCTTGCTTGCGCTGTTCGTCTACCGGGTCGCCGTATGGCTGCTCGCGCGCGCCTTCGGAACCCGCCTTCCGCTCCTGAGCGTATTCATCGATCGCACCGCAGGTCCGGCCCAGCTGGCGCTTTGCCTGGCGGCCGTCGCATTGGTCCTGCCGCTTGCGCCGCTCGACGACATGATCCGCACGCCGCTGATGCGCCTGTTCGTCGTGGCCGTCATCGCCCTGATCGGCTGGATCTCGATCCGGGTCGTGGACATGAGCGCGGCGCGGTACTTGCAGAATTTCCGCGATGTCACCGAGAATTTCGTCGCGCGCAAGCACGTCACGCAAGTTCGCGTGTTCAAGCGCGTCACTGATACTATCATCGTCGTCATCACGGTGTCCACCGCGCTGATGACGTTCGATTCGGTGAGGCAATACGGCGTCAGCCTGTTCGCCTCCGCCGGCGCAGCCGGCATCATCGTCGGCCTTGCCGCGCGGCCGCTGCTCAGCAACCTGATCGCGGGCTTGCAGATCGCGATCACCCAGCCGATCCGCATCGAGGATGCCGTGATCATCGAGAACGAATGGGGCTGGGTCGAGGACATCGCCTCGACCTATGTCGTGATCCGGCTGTGGGATTGGCGCCGGATGGTGGTGCCGCTGTCCTATTTCATCGAGAAGCCGTTCCAGAACTGGACCCGCGACACCGCCTCGCTGATCGGCGTGATCGCGCTCCACGTCGATTATCGTGCCGACGTGCCGCGCATCCGACGTTGGCTGGAGGACGCCGTGAAGCAGTCCAAGCTCTGGGATGGCGCGGTGGTCAATCTCCAGGTGATCGACGCGGACTCGCGGACCATCGAGCTCCGCGCGCTGGTCAGCGCGCGAAACGCGCCGCAATCCTGGGACCTGCGCTGCGAGATCAGGGAAAAGCTCGTCGCCTTCATTCGCGACGAGATGCCGGAGGCGCTGCCGCGCGAGCGCGCGATCCTGATCCCGTCGGCCGACGATGATGCCGATTTCCTGCGGCCCGTCGCGCGGCCGGAGAAGATGCGGGCGAGCGCGCGCAATTGAGCAGCCGCGGGGCCATGCGGTGCCGACAACGGCCGCCTGCACGTGCGCGGCCGCCGCTTGCGCAATGTTCGCCATGCCTGTGAGCAGAAGGAACACGCAACAATTCCAAACGATATCCTCATGCGCGCCTCACTGCGCGCGGATGTTGGCCGCCTTCAGCACCGGCTCCCATTTGGTTGCCTCGGCGCGCATGTAGGCGTCAAATTCCTTGGCGGAGGAGCCGACCGGAGCGGCGCCGATCTTGCCCAGCGTCGACAGCACGTTCGGGTCTTGCAACGCCGCCTTCAGATCGGTTTCGAGCTTCGCCACGATCTCCGGCGGCATTTTTGCCGGACCAAGCACGCCCCACCAGACCGAGACGTCATAGCCGGATACGCCGGACTCGGCGACGGTCGGAACGTTGGGTAGCGCCTTGGAGCGTTCGGCCGAGGTCACGGCGAGTGCGCGCACCGGACCGCCTTCGAGCTGACCGATCGCTTCCGCGAGCGGATTGATGCTGAGCGGAATCTCGCCTGCGATCACAGCCGTCAGCGCCGGCGCGCCGCCCTTGTAGGGGATCGCGACAATCTTGCTGCCGGACATGTGCTTCAACAGTTCGCCGGCCAGATGAGCCGAGGTGCCGTTGCCGGACATGCCGTAAGAGAGCTTGTCCGGCTCTTTCTTCGCCGCAGTCAGGAGATCGCCGAGCGTCTTGTAGGGGCTGTCCTTGGCGACGACGATCGCGAGCGGTGAGGAGGCGACCTCGGTGATTGCGGTAAAATCCCTGAACGTGTCGTAGGGCACGCTCGGATAGATGAACTGGTTGAGCGGATGGCCGCTCGCGACCAGGATCAGCGTGTAGCCGTCGGGCGCGGCCTGTGTCAGCGCCTGCGAGGCGACGATACCGCCGGCGCCTGGACGATTGTCGACCACCGGCTGCTGCCCCCAGGTCTTGGCCAGCGCCTGGCTCAGCGTGCGCGCGAGCACGTCGACCGCGCCACCGGCCGCGTAAGGCACGAGGATGTGAACCGGCTTGCTCGGATAATTGTCGGCGGCCTGCGCCACGCTGCCCGCGAGCAGCAAACCGGCGCCCAGCACCAATCCGCCGATTGTCTTGTTCAAACCCGGCATTTTCCCAGCACTCCTTGCGAGCGTTCGCATCCTTGCATCGGTCTTCGAGCCGTCCGGATACCGCCCATGGTTTTTGTTGACGAGACCTGATCTTTTGTACGATAGTACAAATCCCATGGTACGCAAGCCCACCAGCAAGGAAACGGCCCGCAAGCCGAACATGCGCGAGGCGATTCTCGCCGCGGCCGAGGAGCTGTTCGCCACCAACGGCTTCAACGCCGTCTCGGTGCGCGACATCGCGCACGCTGCCGGAGCCAATCCCGGCAGCGTGACCTATCATTTCAAGACCAAGGACGGCCTGCTGCTGGAGATCTACCGGCGGCATTGTGGTCCCATGAATTTGCGCCGTTCGGAGCTGCTCGCCGCCGCCAGGCGGGTGCGCGATCTCCAGGACCGGCTGGAGGCGGTGGTGCGGGCCTATGTCGTGCCGGCTTTCACCTCGGGCAGCGATCTTGCCGGCGGCGGTGCGCGCTTCACGCGGCTGCGCGCGGTGATGTCGGCCGAAGGCAACGAGGTCGCGCGAAAAATCATCGCGCAGACATTTGACGACACCAGCCACGCCTTCATCGATGCGATCCACGAGAGCCTGCCGCACATTCCGCGCACCCACATCGTCTGGCGCAGTCACTTCCTGCTCGGTGCACTCTATTACTCGCTGGTGACGCCCGATCGCGTCTCGCGCCTGTCGCGCGGCGAAGCCGACGGCGGCGATGCCGCCAGCGCCATCGAGCAGTTGGTGCAGGCCGCGGTTGCCGCGTTCCAGGCGCCGCCGCTCGATCATGCCGCGCCGGCGCGGCGGCGGCCGGTCGTCGGCAGCAAGACTTGAAAGACGCGGTCTCGCCCGACGGTTGAAGTGATGACGATGATGTACACGCCCACCATTCCGCCGCCCGATCCGAACACGCGCGCGCCGAGTTTCAAGCTGCCGAAGCTGTCCTGCGACGCGCATTGCCACATCTTCGGGCCCGGTGCGAAATACCCTTACGCGCCGGACCGATCCTACACGCCGCCGGACGCGCCGCTGGAGGATTTTCGCATCCTGCATGCCAAGCTCGGTGTCGAGCGCGCCGTCATCGTCAATGCCAGCGTGCACGGTACCGACAACAGTGTGGCGCTCGATGCCATCGCGCAGAGTAACGGCGCCTACCGTGCCGTCGCCAATATCGACGACACCATCACCGAGCGCGGGCTTCGTGCGCTGCACGAGGGCGGTTTTCGCGGCTGCCGCTTCAATTTCGTTCGCCATCTCGGCGGCGTCCCTGACAAGGGCGTGTTCGATCGCGTCATCGCCATGGTCGCGCCGCTCGGCTGGCACATCGACCTGCATTTCGATGCGATCGACCTGCCTGATTATGCCGACATGCTGGCAAAGCTGCCGCTCAGCTACACCATCGACCACATGGGACGGGTGAAGGCCTCCGAAGGGCTCGACCAGCTGCCGTTCCGGATCCTGATCGAGCTGATGCAGCGCGACGAGAAATGCTGGGTCAAGATCTGCGGCTCGGAGCGGGTTTCCTCTAGCGGTCCGCCCTTTACCGATGCGGTGCCGTTCGCGCGAAAGATCGTCGAGACCGCGCCGGATCGCGTCATTTGGGGCACCGACTGGCCGCATCCCAACGTCAAGATGATGCCGAATGACGGCGACCTCGTCGATTTGATTCCGCTGTTCGCGCCCGAGCCCGAGTTCCAGCAGAAGATCCTTGTCGACAATCCGGCGCGCCTGTTCGAGTTCGACCGATGACGGTGCTTGCAATCGACAAGCCGCGCGGGCGGCCCTGGTGGAGGGAGCTCTGGATCCAGGTGCTCATCGCCATGGCCGCCGGCATCGCGCTTGGGATCGTCAGCCCCGAGGCGGGTGCCAAGATGCAGCCGCTGGGGGATGCCTTCATCAAGGCGATCCGGATGCTGATCGCGCCGATCATCTTCTGCACCGTCGTGCACGGCATCGCCCACATGGCCGACATGGCGCGGGTCGGGCGCGTCGCGGTGAAGGCGATCGTCTATTTCGAGATCATGACCACGATCGCGCTGATCATCGGTCTCATCGCGATCAACCTGCTCAAGCCCGGCGTCGGCATGAACATCGATCCCGCCAGCATCAATGCCAGCGCGATCGAGCCTTATGTCAAGCAGACCAGCGTCATTGGCTTCGTGCCGTTCCTGATGAACATCGTGCCCGCGACGTTCATCGGCGCCTTTGCCGAAGGCAACATCCTCCAGGTGCTGTTCATCTCCGTCCTTTGCGGCTTTGCGCTGGTGCAGCTCGGCGAACGGGCCGCGCCGCTGGTCCATCTGATCGACATCGCCGCCAAAATGGTGTTCGCCGTCGTCGGTTTCGTGATGTGGGCGGCGCCGATCGGTGCGTTCGGTGCCATCGCCTTTACGGTCGGCAAGTTCGGCGTGGGATCGCTGGCCTCGCTCGGCAAGCTACTCGGAGGCTTCTATCTCACCTGTATGGTCTTCATCGTCGTGGCGCTCGGCCCGGTGGCGCGGCTCTGCGGCTTCTCACTGCTCAAGCTGATCCGTTACATCTGGGAAGAACTGTTGATCTGCGTCGCCACGACGTCGTCGGAGACGGTGCTGCCGCGGATGCTGACCAAGCTGGAGAAGGCCGGCTGCGAGAAGAGCGTGGTCGGCCTCGTGATCCCGACCGGCTACTCCTTCAATCTCGACGGTACCTGCCTTTACCTTGCCGCCGCCTCGGTGTTCCTGGCGCAGGCGACCAACACGCCGTTCGGGCTGGCCGAGCAGATCGAACTGCTCTTGATCCTGCTCGTGACCTCCAAGGGCGCGGCGGGGATCGCGGGCGCCGCCTTCGTCGTGCTGGCGGCAACGCTGTCGGCGACCGGCACCATCCCGGTGACGAGCGTGGCACTGGTGCTCGGCATCCACCGCCTGATGTCGCAGGGGCTGACGCCGACCAATCTGATCGGAAACGCAGTCGCGACCATCGCGATTGCCAAATGGGAAGGCGCGCTCGACGGCGAGCGCCTGAGGCGCGTGCTCGACGGCGAGGAACAAGCGGCCGCCGCAATCTGATGAATTGGCTTCCAGCGTAACGCTGGCGGCCTATGATGGTTACGAACAAGAGAGGGGAGTTTCTCCCATGAAGACAGGTCTCGTCGTCACCGCCCATCCCGGCGATTTCGTCTGGCGCGCCGGCGGCGCGATCGCGCTGCATGCGAAGAAGGGCTATCGCATGAAGATCGTCTGCATGTCCTTTGGCGAGCGCGGCGAAAGCCAATTCGCCTGGAAAGAGAAGGGCGCGACGCTGGAATCGGTCAAAGCCGGCCGCAAGGACGAGGCGGAGCGGGCGGCAAAGCTGCTCGGTGCCGAGATCGAGTTCTTCGATTGCGGCGATTATCCTCTCAAGCTCACCGAGGCGCATTTCGACCGCATGGTCGACATCTACCGCGAGCTCAATCCCAGCTTCGTGCTGACCCACGCGCTGGAAGACCCCTATAATTTCGACCATCCCAACGCGGCGCATTTCGCGCAGGAGACCCGCGTCGTCGCGCAGGCGATGGGTCACAAGCCCGGCGCGCAGTACAAATATTCGGCGCCGCCGGTGTTCCTGTTCGAGCCGCATCAGCCAGAGCAGTGCAATTACAAGCCGGATCTGCTCCTCAAGATCGACGAGGTCTGGAAGGAGAAGTACGAGGCATTCCAGATCCTCGCCGCACAAAAACATCTCTGGGGCTATTACGAGCGCGTCGCGCTCAACCGCGGCATTCAGGGCAGCCGCAACACCGGCGTGCCCATGACTTATGGCGAGGCCTATCAGCGCCTGTTCCCGACGGTTGCGGAGGAGCTGGCATGAAGCCGGTCGTCGTTCGCAACATTGAGCGAGCCGATCCTGCCGGCATGGCGGAGTACGGTGTCTCGACCGTGCACGAGGCTTACGGGCGCTTCGGCCTGATGAAGCCTTATTTGCGGCCGGTCTGGCCGGGGGCGGCGATTGCCGGCCCCGCGGTCACCGTGCTGGCGCAGCCCGGCGACAACTGGATGATCCATGTTGCCGTCGAGCAGTGCAAAAAGGGCGACATCCTTGTTGTCGGCTGCACCACCGACAATACCGACGGCATGTTCGGGGAGCTGCTCGCGACCTCGCTGCAGGCACGCGGCGTGCAGGGGCTGATCATCGATGCAGGCTGCCGCGACGTCAAAGCGCTGCAAGAGATGAAGTTTCCGGTGTGGTCGCGCGCGGTCTCGGCCAAGGGCACAGTCAAGGCGACGCTCGGCTCGGTCAACATTCCCGTGGTCTGTGCCGGCGTCAATGTCGATCCCGGCGATATCGTCGTGGCCGATGACGATGGCGTCGTGGTAGTCCCGAAGCGCTACGCCGCCGAGGTCGCCGAGAAGGCGAGGAAGCGCAACGCGGACGAAGGCGGCAAGCGCAAGCGCCTTGCCTCGGGCGAGCTGGGTCTCGACATTTACAGCATGCGCGAGGCGCTGGCGAAGGCCGGGCTCGTCTATGTCGACAATCCCGAGGACGTCTAGAGCAACGGCGGGAGCGGGTGGATGGAACGTCTCAAGCTGAAGGCCGTGCTCGGTAGTCACCCCCACGTCCAGGCAGTGAAGAGCGGCGAACTCCGCTCCGATCTTTTCAATTTCGACTTCGTCGCGTACACGCCGACCAACACCGCGTTCAAGCCGATGGTGCGGGAACAGGCGTTCGACGTCTGCGAGATGGCGATCGTGACCTATTTGATGGCGAAGGCGCATGGCAAGCCGCTGGTGCTGCTGCCGGCGACCATGCTCGGGCGCTTCCAGCATTCCTATGCTCTGTACAATCCCGCATTGGGAATGCTGGGGCCGTCCGATCTCGAAGGCAAGCGCGTCGGCATCCGCTCGTTCACGACGACGACCGGTGCCTGGATCAGGGGCATCCTTGCCAACGACTACGGTGTCAATCTCGACAAGATCCGCTGGATCACCTTCGAGGATCCGCACGTCGCCGAATATGTCGATACCACCGAGCGCGCCCCGAAGGACAAGAAGATCCTGCAGATGCTGCTCGACGGTGAGCTCGACGCTGTCCTCGGCGAGACCTCCGATAATCCCAAGCTGAAGCCTCTATTCACGGATCCGGCCGCGGAAGCCGCCAGGTGGTACGCCCGGCGCGGCGTCGTGCCGGTCAATCATCTGGTTGTCGTGACCGAGCAACTCGCGAGAACGCGTCCCGAGATCGTTGCGGGCGTCTATGATCTCCTCAAGCAGAACAAGGCCCAGGTGGGTCCCGCGACAACACCCGACCTCGTTCCGTTCGGGATCGAGGCCAACCGGAAGCCGCTGGAGCTGATCGTCGACTACGCATTCCAGCAGGCGCTGATCCCGCGCCGCTATGCGGTCGAGGAACTGTTCGACGAGACGACACGAGGATTGAACTGATGGTGGATCCGAAACGATGGCAGATCGGGCTGGTCGGCTACGGCGAAGTCGGCAGGATCTTGGCTGAGGATTTGCGTCAGCAGGACATCAAGGTCTCGGCCTACGACATCAAGCTCGGGGGCGAGCAGGGCGCGCCGCTGCAGGAGCATGCGGCGAAACACGGTGTGACGCTGGCAGCATCTCATGCTGAGCTGACGGCGAAATCTGACTTCATCATTTCCGCCGTCACCGCCAGCCAGGCCGTGCCGGTCGCAGAGGCCTGTGCCGCTGCGATCAACCAGGGTACCTGGTTCCTTGATTTCAATTCGGCCTCTCCGGGCGCCAAGCAGCGCGCCGCTGCGCTGATCGACGGCGGAGGCGGCCGCTATGTCGAGGGTGCGGTGATGACCTCGGTGCCGCCGTATCGCATCAAGGTGCCGCTGCTGCTCGGCGGCCCCGGCGCGAGAGAGATCGAGCCGCTTCTGAACGCGATCGGCTTTGCCGCCAAGGTTGCCAGCGACAAGCTCGGCGTGTCCTCCGCGGTGAAGATGTGCCGCAGCATCATGATCAAGGGCCTGGAGGCCATGGTCATCGAGAGCTTTACGACCGCGCGGGCCTATGGCGTCGAGGATGCGGTGCTCGCTTCGCTCGCGGAGACGTTCCCCGGCATCAACTGGGAGAAGCAGGGCGCCTATTTCTTCCAGCGCGTCATCGAGCACGGTCGCCGGCGCGCCGAGGAGGTGCGTGAGGTCGCCGAGACCGTGCGTGAGGCGGGACTGACACCATGGTCCGCGCAGGGCACGGCAGAGCGGCAGGCCTGGGTGGCTGACCTTGCCGATGAAGGGCTGTTCGGCGTCAGGGGCACGGCGGAGTTCGCGCGCAGCACTGATTGGCGTATTGAGGCAGATCGAATCCTGAGCAAGATCAAACGCTGACGCCGAACGCGTAGGTTGAGCTCAAAACCCTGCCGCTGTCGCGATAGTTCGAGATTTCGTCACGGGCGAGCTCGATCAGGTCGACCAGGCGCTTGGCCTCGCGGACGACTTGCTCCTTGGCGGGCGCGGTGCGGAACTCGGTGAGAATCATGCGGATGCACTTGTCGGCGGTATCCAGCGTCCAGAGCGCGCGGGTCATGTCGTCCTGCGTGTGGATCGCCGAGATATCGAGGCCAGATAGGACTTCGCCGATTCCATTCAGTCGCTTGACGGCGGTTTCCGCCGGCGTGCTGGCCTGAATGGAGCGATAATCGATGCTGCTGAATGCGCTGAACATATACATACTTCCCCACTGAACAGGTCGTTCAGGGCGTCCCCTTAGTATGATCCGGGCGGCCTGTTGTGCAATGCGCACAGCTACGGTCCGGGATTCTACCGGGCTCGGATCTGGGGACGGATCGGCCGTGAATCGGTACGAAACGGTCCGACGATCAGCCGTGTTCCCGACGATTTTACCGTTGGAGATTCGACCGGAAACGCGTTCAGGCCTCAGGCCGGAACAGAGCGGGCCGCTGCCGTGCAAACGTCTGTCGGCCCTCCTTGAAGCCCATCATGAGGTCGGGCAGCTCGGCGATGGCGAAGCGGCTGTCTTGCGTATCAAGCACGATGAGATCGGCGGGATTGCCGACCTTGATGCCGTAATCGTCGAGGTTCATCAGCCGCGCCGGCAGCTCGGTCACGAGATCGAGGCAGGTGTCGAAATCCCTCACCGAGGCGTGCGCGACATTGGCGTAGAAGTTCGCCATCCGCAGCAGCGAGGCGTCGCCGAACGGCGTGAAGGGATTGAGCACATTGTTGGTGGCGACCGAGCAAACCACGCCGTCGCCCGCGAGCTTGTGGGCGAGGGTCAGCCCGCGAGGCGCATTGTGGGTGGCTTCGCGCCCCATCAGATAGAGATCTGTCGCGGGCAGCACGGTGACGGCGATGCCGGCTTTCGCCAGTTGCGCGGTGGCAGCCTTCATCCGCTCCGGCGGCAGGGCCGAGAGCTTTGTCGCATGGCCGATCGCGACGCGGCCGTGATAGTTGCGCAGCTCGGTCTGGCGGCAGACCTCGTCAAGATGCCACCAGGAGGGATCGAGATCGAAATCCAGATGGAGGTCGACGTCGACGTCGAATTCCTGAGCGAGGTCGAAGATGCGCGCGAGATGCGCGGTCGGATCGGTGTCGGTATAGGGACAGCCGCCGATCGTCTCGCCGCCGTTGCGCAGCGCCTCGACCAGCAACTCGTCGCTGCCGGGATCGTTGGTCAGGCCCTCCTGCGGGAAGACGCAGAGTGACAGATCGAGCGCCCACGCATAGTCGCGTTTCAGCGCCTTCACCGCCTCGAAGCTGCGCAGGCCGATCCGCGGATCAATTTCCACATGCGTGCGCATGCGCGTCGTGCCGTTCACGATCGCACGTTCGAGCACCTTGGCGCCGCGCACGTAGACATCCTCGACGGTGAAGTCACGTTTCATGGCCGACACGGCCCGAATGGCGTCACCGAGACTGTCGTGATCGTGGCCGCAGCGGTCGAGCAGGCAGGCCTTGTCGAGATGGATGTGGGTGTCGACGAAGCCGGGTAGGGCGAGGTGCCCGCCGATATCGACCTCGACGGCTTCGCAGGCGAGCTTCGGCTCGATCGCGGCGATCCGGCCGCCCTTCATGCCGATGTCGACAGGCGCGGCGGATGATCGCAACAACGCGTTACGGAAGATCAGGTCGAAGGCGGGCTGGGTGATCATGGCTCTTGCGGACGGAACTTAGAGCAATCGGCGGGGATCGGCGGCTCCAGATTGTCGGCAGTGTAGCGAGGCAAATGTTCAAAATATATGCATGGATTCCGCGACAGTGGCGGTAATATTCCGCGAACCCGGGAGAGCCTGCCATGTCCGTTGCCGCCAGAGCTGAAACTGCTCATTTGTCCGACGCCGCGATCGTGGAGGCCTATCTCACGGCATCGATGATCCCCGATCCCGACGCTGCGGCGGCCTATATGGCGCCGGGCACCGTGATCACGTTCACCGGCGGGCGCGAGTTCGATCATCCGCGCGGCCCGACCGGCTTCAACGCCAAGCGCTACCGCTGGGTCAAGAAGAAGATGGACCGGTTCGACGTCTGCCCCGGCGACGGCGAGACCGTGGTTTACAGCGTCGGTACGCTCTACGGCGAATGGAAAGATGGGACCCCGTTCGAGGGCAACCGTTACGTCGACCGCTTCGTGGTGCGCAATGGCAAGATCACCAAGATGGATGTCTGGAACGACAGCGCCGAGCGCATCCTGGTCCAGCGCGGCATCGACGCGTAAGGTCCGTCTCGGCACGGGCGGAGCCGAACGGCCGCTCGTCATATCGAAAGCTGCGATAGCTGATAGGCGCGAGCCCGTCTGGCGGCTGGCCTGCGCCTGCGCTATCAAGTCCCGCGATTGCGCCCGGCTTGGAGGCGCGAGCCCCCTTTAGGAGCAGCCGATGCGTCTACCCACCGTTATCCTGGCCCTGACATGTCTTGCCGGCGCAGCTTCAGCCGAAGATTTGTCGGGCACGCTCCAGAAGGTCAAGGAGACCAAAAAGATCACCCTGGGCTATCAGGAGGCCTCGGTCCCGTTCAGCTATCTCGACGGCAATCAGAAGCCGGTCGGCTTTGCCATGGACATCTGCCTTAGGATCGTCGATGCCGTGAAGAAGCAGCTGGGCATGCCCGACATCGCCGTCGACACGCTCGCCGTGACGTCGTCGAACCGCATTCCGCTGATGGTCAACGGGACCCTCGACCTGCATTGCTCGGCGACCACCAACAACGCCGATCGCCAGAAGCAGGTCGCCTTCACCAACACGCACTTCCTCAGCGCGACGCGGTTCGCGGCGAAGAAAGCCGCAAAGATCAACACCATCGACGATCTCAAGGGCAAGGCGGTCACTGCGGTGGCGGGCTCGGTCAACCTGACCCAGCTCGCCAAGGTCAACACCGAGCGCAATCTCGGCATCAATGTAATGCCGGCCAAGGACCAGGCCGAGGCGTTCCTGTTGCTGGAAACTGACCGCGCCCAGGCCTACGCACTCGACGACGTGCAGCTCGCGGTCGCGATCGCGCGCTCGAAGGAGCCCCAAGCCTTCATGATCAGCGAGGAGGCGTTCTCCAAGCCGGAGCCTTACGGCATCATGCTGCGGCGGGAGGATGCGCCGTTCAAGGCGCTCGCCGACCGCGCGACTGCGGAGCTCTATGCAAGCCCGGAGATCGAGGTGCTCTACAAGAAATGGCTGCAGTCCCCGACGCCGCCGAACGGCCTCAACTACAACGTCCCGATGTCGCCCGCCCTGCGCAACGCTTTCAAGAAGCCGAGCTGGAGCGCTGATCCTGATGTCTACGTGGTGAACTGAGGCTGAGACGTTGCGCATTATTGTGCCCTCTCCCCTTGTGGGAGAGGGCAGCTCCGCTCGTAGACAAAAGCTCACTTGGGTGAGGGGTATGTAATCTCCAGATTCGTGTGTGCGGATAGGTACCCCTCATCCGGCGCTTCGCGCCACCTTCTCCCACAAGGGGAGAAGGAAGAAAGAGTGCGTCACTCGGTGAGCTAGCCGCCTTCTTTCAAGCGTTCGAATATTTCTTCAGCTCGAATCGTGCGATCTGATTCCTGTGAACTTCGTCGGGGCCATCGGCAAGTCGTAGCAATCGCGCGGTCGCATAGGCCTGGGTCAGTCCGAAATCGTTCGAGGTGCCGCCACCGCCATGGGCCTGGATCGCCCAGTCGATGATCTGGCAGGCCATGTTGGGCACGGCGACCTTGATCATCGCGATCTCGGCCTTCGCGACCTTGTTGCCGACCGTGTCCATCGCGTAGGCCGCATTCAGCGTGAGGAGGCGGGCCTGCTCGATCATGATGCGGGATTCCGCGATGCGCTCTTGCGTCACGGTCTGCTCGGAGACCGGCTTGCCGAAGGCGACGCGGCTGCGCACGCGGCGGCACATCTTCTCCAGCGTACGCTCGGCAAGGCCGATCAGCCGCATGCAATGGTGGATGCGGCCCGGGCCGAGCCGGCCCTGCGCGATTTCGAAGCCGCGGCCTTCGCCGAGCAGCATGTTCTCCTTGGGGACCCGCACATTGGTGAAGACGACTTCGGACGCCCGGTCAGGCACGCCGTAGAAGCCGAACACGGGCAGGGGGCGTTTCACCTCGATGCCTGCAGTCTCCATCGGTACCAGGATCATCGATTGCTGCTTGTGGCGGTCCGGATTGTCAGGATCGGTCTTGCCCATGAAGATGCAGATCTTGCAGCGTGGGTCGGTCGCATTGGTCGTGTACCATTTGCGGCCGTTGATGACGTAATGGTCGCCATCGCGCACGATCGAGCTTTCGATGTTGGTCGCATCGGATGAGGCGACCGCAGGCTCCGTCATGGCGAAGCAGGAGCGGATTTCGCCTGCAAGCAGCGGCTTCAGCCAGCGCTCCTTGTCCTTCTCCGAGCCGTAGCGCTCCAGCACCTCCATGTTGCCGGTATCGGGCGCCGAGCAATTGAACACCTCCGGGGCCAGATGCGAGCGGCCCATCACCTCGCAGAGCGGGGCATATTCGAGATTGGTCAGGCCTGCGCCATGGCCGGACTCCGGCAGGAACAGATTCCAGAGACCTTCCGCACGCGCGAGCGGCTTCAACTCCTCGACGACGGGATAGACCTTCCAGGGTCCCAGCTCTTCCGCCTCGCGATAGAAGCGCTCCTCGTTCGGATAGATGTGCCGGTCCATGAAGCTCTCGAGCTTGCGCTTGAGCTCGACGACTTTTGGCGACATCGGGTAAAGCATCTGTGGTCTCCTTGATCCATCGGCGGTGCCGACTTCAGCGCGCTCGCGTGACGTTCGCGCGACGCGATACTCTCTGAACTTCTCGCGCAGAGCCGATTTCAACACCTTGCCGGTCCCCGTCATCGGGAATTCGTCCAGGAATTCGACGGCGTCCGGCATCCACCAGCTCGCGACCTTCGGGCGCATGTGGTCGAGCAGCGTCTTGCCGTCGACCGTCGCGCCCTTCTTGCGGACGACGAGGAGCAGGGGACGCTCCTGCCATTTCTCATGGTTGATCGCGACCACGGCTGCCTGAAGCACATCGGGATGCGACAAGGCGACGTCCTCGAGCTGGATCGAGGAGATCCATTCGCCGCCGGACTTGATCACGTCCTTGGAGCGGTCGGTCAGCGTGACGTGGCCCTGTGGGTCGATCACGGCCATGTCGCCGGTAATCAGCCAGCCGTCGCGGTCGAGACCTTCCTCTAACTTCATGTATCCGGAGGCGACCCAGGGGCCACGGGCGCGCAAATGGCCGACGGACTTGCCGTCGCGTGGCAGCTCGACGCCGCTGTCGTCGACGATGCGCAAGCTCGTGCCGAAGCAGGCGCGGCCCGAGACCTGGCGCCGGTCGAACCTCTCCTTGTCGCCGAGATGCTCCGAGCCGGGCCTTAAGCCCGGCATCGAGCAGCCGAGCGCCTCGGTCATGCCCCAGGCCTGGGTGTAGTCGATACTGTAGTCACGCTTCAGTTTCTCGACCATCGCGCGCGGCGGCGCCGAGCCCGATGACAGCGTTGCGCGTAGGGTGGAGAATTTGTTGCCGGTGCGGCCCAGCCAGTCGAGCAGGATCAGCCAGAAGCTCGGCACGCCCGCCGACAGCGTCACCTTCTCGCCTTCGAGCAATTCGTAGAGCTTGTCGGGCTCGTAGTTGCGGCCCGGCAGCACCAGCTTCGAGCCGGTAAAGGGGGCGGTGAACGGCATGTTCCAGCCATTGCCGTGGAAGAGCGGCGCCATCGGCATCATCACTTCGCGCACGCCTTCGACATGTCCCGGCAGGAAGTCGAAATTGCAGCAGGTCATGGTCTGCAGGATCGCGGCGCGGTGCGAATAGATCACGCCCTTGGGATTGCCGGTCGTGCCCGACGTGTAGCAGATGGTAGAGGCGGACTTTTCGTCGAACTCCGGCCAGACGAAGCCGGCGTCGTTCTCTTCTTCCAGAAGCTCCTCGTAGCAATGCACGTTGGCGAGCTTGGTCTCGGGCATCCGTTCGCGCGACGACATCACGACATAGGCTTCGATCGTCTTGAGCTGCGGCGCAATCGCCTCGACGATCGGCAGCGTGGCGCGGTCGATGAACAGCAGGCGGTCTTCGGCGTGGTTGATGATGTAGACGAGCTGCTCGGGAAACAGCCGCGGGTTGACGGTGTGCAGCACATAGCTCATGCCCGGCGCGGCATAGAACATCTCGAAATGACGATGCGTGTTCCAGGCCAGCGTGCCGACGCGATCGCCGGGATTCATGCCGAGCCGCTTCAGCGCCAGCGCCATGCGCTTGATGCGCGGATGGGCGTCGGCATAAGTGTAGCGATGAATGTCGCCCTCGATCTCGCGCGCGACGATCTCGGCTTCGCCGTGATAGTCCGCGGCATACTGGATCAGGCCGCTGATCAGAAGCGGCATGTCCATCATCAATCCCTGCATGGTCTCCTCCACGGCCACGTCGTTGCGTGGCGTTGCGCTTGTGATTTGCGCGTGAGGTTAGCGGAACGTCACGCGGCGTTCACGCAAAAAACAAGGGACGCGATTGCATGCGTCACTTTTTCAGGGCTAACTGATCCGAGCTGCCGGCGAAGCAGCGTTCTCCGTGGAGGAAATGCATGTCAGCGGAAAGACACAAGACCGGTGCAGCCGGCGAACCTACCGTCGATATTGCAGCCCTCCGCGCGCGCTACCGCGACGAGCGCGACCGCCGTTTGCGTGCCGAGGGCAAGGCCCAGTATGTCGAGGTAACAGGGGAATTCGGCCGCTACCTCGACGACCCCTGGGCCGATCCCGGATTTGCGCGCGCACCTGTCAGTGAAGAGACTGAAGTGCTCGTCGTCGGCGGCGGCTTTGGCGGGCTTCTCTGTGCCGCGCGTCTGCGCGAGGCCGGCATCGATGATTTCCGCATCGTGGAAAAGGCTGCGGACTTCGGCGGCACCTGGTACTGGAATCGCTATCCCGGCGCCGCCTGCGATACCGAGAGCTACATCTACCTGCCGCTGCTGGAAGAGACCGGCTACATGCCGGTGCGCAAATACGCGCGGGCGCCGGAGATCTACGAGCACTCCCGCCGGATCGGCCGTCATTTCGGCCTCTACGATCGCGCGCTGTTTCAGACCGTCATCTCGCGGATGGCATGGCAGGAGCAGGAGGCGCGTTGGCTGGTCGAGACCGACCGGGGCGATCGCATCCGTGCACGCTTCGTCATTCTCGCCGGAGGTCCGCTCAGCCGACCGAAGCTGCCGGGCATTCCCGGCATCGATACCTTTAGGGGACACAGCTTCCACACCAGTCGATGGGACTATGGCTACACCGGTGGCAATGCGGATGGTGGTCTGACCGGACTTGCCGACAAGCGCGTTGGAATCATCGGCACCGGCGCCACCGCCGTGCAATGTGTGCCGCATCTCGGCCGCGCTGCGAAGGAGCTCTATGTCTTCCAGCGCACGCCGTCAGCGATTGGCGTGCGTGACGACCGGTCGACGGATCAAGACTGGGCGCAGAGCCTCAAGCCCGGCTGGCAGCGCGAGCGCATGGACAATTTTACCGCCGTGATCTCCGGCGAGCCCGTCGAACGGGACCTGGTGCAGGATGGCTGGACCGGCCTGCTCGGCGAGATCCTGCTGGCGCCGCGTCGTCAGCCGCAGCCGGTGACCTCGATGGAAGAGGCGCTGAAGGTCATCGAACAGGCCGACTACCGCAAGATGGAGGAGATCCGCGCCCGCGTCGATGCGGTGGTCAAGGACTCGGCGACCGCGGACGGCCTCAAGCCCTGGTACAAGGCGTTCTGCAAGCGGCCGTGCTTCCACGACGAATATCTCGATGTCTTCAATCGTCCCAACGTGCATCTCGTCGACACCAAAGGGCAGGGCGTCGAGCGCATCACCGAGAACGCCGTCATGGCTGGCGGCAAGGCTTACGAACTCGACTGCCTGATCTATGCCAGCGGCTTCGAGGTCGGCACCGATTACGCCCGCCGCATGGGCTTCGAGGTCCATGGCCGCGACGGCATGAGCCTGACCGAGCGCTGGCAGGGCGGCGTCAAGACGATGCATGGCTTCTACAGCCGCGGCTTTCCAAACTGCTTCCTGATCGTCACGGTGCAGGCCGGCCAGAGCGCCAACTTCCCGCACATCATCGACGAGCAGTCGCAGCACATCGCCTATGTGATCGCCGAAGCGCGCAAGCGCAAAGCCCGAACGCTGGAGCCGACGCTGGCCGCGGAAAACGCCTGGGTCGAGGAGGTCGTCAAGGCCGCGCTCGGCCGCCAGACCTATCTCGCCGAATGCACGCCCGGTTACTACAACAACGAGGGCGTGTTCGATCCGATCGCGGCAAGAAACAGCCAATATTGGCGCGGGCCGGTGGCGTTCCTGCGGCTGCTCGACAAATGGCGGAAGGAAGGCAATCTGGACGGACTGGAGTTGAGCTATGGGACCGCGGCGGAGGCAGGCGGCTCTCCGTTGTCGGCTTGAGCGGCATGATCCCGCCACCCACCGGCGCCACGCGCCTCTATGTCATCGTCGGCGATCCCATCGCCCAGGTGCGCTCGCCCGCAGGCGTGACCGCAGCCTTCGCGGCCCGCGGCCATGACGGCATTCTCGTTCCGGTTCAGGTCTCGGTCGCGGATCTGCCGGATTTCCTCTCATTGGCACCGCGCCTGAAGAATCTCGACGGCCTCGTCGTGACCATCCCGCACAAATTCGCCTGCTACCAGGCTTGTACGAGTGCGACGGAGCGCGCTCACTTCCTGCGCAGCGTCAACCTCATGCGCCGACGCGCCGATGGCGCATGGCATGGCGACATGGTCGACGGCCTTGGCTTCGTCGGTGCCGCGCGGGCAAAAGGGGTCAACCCTGCGGGCCTGCGGGCGCTGCTCCTCGGCGCTGGCGGCGCGGGCTCGGCCATCGCGCTCGCGCTGGTGGAGGCCGGCGTGAGCGAGCTCGCTATTCACGATAGCGCGACTGAGCGCCGCGACGCGTTGATCGGCCAACTCAGCGGGCTCGGCAAGTCGACAGTGCGGGCCGGCAGCACGGATCCCACCGGTTTTGAATTTGTCGCCAATGCGACACCGGCAGGGATGAAAGAAGGCGATCCGCTGCCGGTCGATGTCGCTCGGCTTGCGCCCTCGGCCTATTGCGGCTGTGTCATCACCAAGCCCGAAATCTCGCCCTTCATCGCGGCGGCCCAAAAGGGCGGCTGCGTGACGGGGACGGGCACGGACATGTACGAGCAGCACCAGGGGATCATGGTGGACTTCCTGCTTGGCCGTGGCGAAGGGCGGTAAATCGCCCGGTGTCAAGGCGCCCGTTGCGCTCCGCAGGGCTTGAGCGATCAAAGCCGACGTAGGATCATGCGCTCGCGCGAGCCGGTCGCGTATTTGAGGAGAGGATAAGAGGAATGACCAAGGGCAGGACCGTTGCGACGGCCATGATCGGCGCCACAGCGCTGGTGCTCTCTCTGGCGCCCCGCGCCGAGGCCGCCACCTGCGGCAACGGGCCGGGCGGGTTCGAGGCCTGGAAACGAGAGTTCAGCGCAGAGGCGCAGGGCAAGGGCATCGGCCAGACCGCGCTCTCGGCGCTGATGCAGACCAACTACGCCAGTGCCACCATCGCGGCCGACCGCGGCCAGCGCAGCTTTTCGCTGACGCTCGACCAGTTTCTCGCCAAGCGCGGCGCCACCACTATCGTCGCCAAGGGGCGCCAGCTCAAGCAGTCGCAGGCTGCCTTGTTCGCCTCCATCCAGCAGCGCTATGGCGTCCCGCCCGGCCCGCTGATCGCGATCTGGGGCATGGAGACCGGTTTCGGCAGCCAGCGCGGCAACCAGAACATGCTGTCGTCGATCGCAACCCTGGCCTATGACTGCCGTCGTCCTGAGTTCTTTACCGACCAGCTCTACGCGGCCTTGAAGCTGGTCGACCGCGGCACGCTGTCCGGGGCGACCCGCGGCTCCATGCATGGCGAGGTCGGCCAGACCCAGTTCATGCCCAAGAACATCCTGGCCTATGGCACCGGCAACCTCGAGGTGGCCGCCAACGCGCTGAATTCGACAGCGAATTTCCTCAAAGGTCATGGCTGGAAAGCAGGAGCCGGTTACCAGCCGGGCGAGCCGAATTTCGCCGCCATCGAGGCCTGGAATGCGGCCGGTGTTTATCAGAAGGCGATCGCGCTGATGGGCCGGCAGATCGACGAGGGCGGCGGAGCGGCGGCCTCGCGCTGACGAAAACCCGTCCACTTCGCTCGAAAACGCTCCTGCTCAGCAAGGCGTGATGCGCCGACATGAGAAAGTTGTTGCCATCAGGAACCGAGGGCACGAGGTTTGCTTTGATCAGATTCAGGGCTGGGCATGAGGAGACTCAACATGGCAACCCAGATCGTGATGGACCAGACTGGCGATACGCGCCACGAGTTTGATCCTGGCAATGCCGAAGCGCTGGCGCGAGCCGAACGGCGCTTTCGGGAGCTGACCGGAGCCGGCTTCACCGCGGCCCTTCGCAACGGACCCGGCGAAGTCACTCGGATCAGATCGTTCGACCCGACCGCGCAGGAAACGCTGTTCTATCCCCGCCTGGTCGGCGGTTGATCTGAGCTGCTCATGATTACGGCGGTTTGGCTCCGCGCGCCGGCGCGTGCGCGTCTGCATGCGCTGCGTGAACTTTATCGGCGCTTCTTCGGCGAGAACACGCCGGACGCCCGTGGCCGCCGGCTGCTCTTCGATTGGCTCTCGCCCGCACAGCGCGCCCAATTCGAAGAGCACCGGTATTTCGACGTCATCGGATGCGACACCGGCAAGACCTACCGCATTCACTACGGCACCGCCGCCAATGTCCACGAAATCGACGGCGAAGGCCGCGCCACGATGGGATGGTGCTTCGTCCCGTCAGGCTTCCTGGTGCCGGGCGACGTCATGCTGGCGCAGAAGATCGCGCTCGAGACCGACGAGACAGGCGCGCTCTCTCTCGCCAACCGGTTTCCGCCGGCAACGCATTCGGAGCACTTCTACCGGCGGCCTTTCTAGCGGCTGAAACGGCGAAGCGGTCAGTGGTTAGTGATGTGTGGTGCGGTAGGCGTCCAACGCGTGCGCCGCGAAGACACCGGCGCTGCAAAGGGCGAGCAGGCCCGAGATCAGCTCGATCATAGCTCGTCCTCCCGTAGTGAATGGGCAACGAGGTTGCGGCAGCAGGAATAGTCGTAGATCAGGTCGAGAAGGAATTGCATGGTAGCCGTCCCTGTATTTATTTTGACAACGACTTAAGCGGCCATCTGTTTCAGCGATGTTTCGTCACCTCGGGAAAGGGGTTTCGCGGGGAACCTCGGGGCTGGTTTTGTGCGCTGCGGTCCCGCTATTGCTGGAGCCCTTTGGCCGCCTCTTCGGCGGGGCGGCGCACGACATTGCGAGGCAAAATCATGGCGCAGGTCGAATGGTTCGACGATCTGGCGATCGGAATGCGGTTTAGGTCCCCCGAGGTCGAGGTCACCGAGGCCGACATCAAGCGCTTCGCGGCCGAGTTCGATCCGCAGCCGATGCATCTCGACCACGAGGCGGCCAAGGCGACCCTGTTCAAGGGCCTTGCGGCATCGGGATGGCACACCGCGGCGATTGCCATGAACCTCGCGATCCAGACCCGCCCGTTCGGCCCGCATCCGCTGATCGGCGCCGGCGTCGACGGCCTGCGCTGGACGATGCCGGTACGGCCCAATGACCGCCTGCATCTGGTCGGGGAGGTGATGAGCCTGACGCCCTCGAAGTCGAAGCCGCAGGGTATCGCGCTGGTGAAATGGACCATGTTCAACCAGAGCGGCGAGGAGGTTTACACCTTCACCCCCATCGCGATCGTGCCGCGGCAGGGATAGGCACAGGCGCCTCCGTTCTGCCGGGGTAAGCCCTTGCGGCCCTCCCGCGGAGGTGGTCATCTCGGCCCGGGGAACGCGCTGGAGGCTGACATGAAACGATTCCTTCTTGCCGCTTTGCTGATCGCGACGGGCGCCTTAAGCGCCGGGCCGGCGCTTGCGCAACAATCCAAGGTTGCCGACTGGACCATCGAAAAGCGCACGCAGGACACGCATTGCAATGCGAGCCGTGGCTACAAGGACAAGGATGACGAGAACCGCGACTACGTCATCGTGATCACCTATTCCGAGAAGGCGATCGTGATCGTGATGATCTACGATGGCTGGGAATGGGAGAAGGTCGGCGAGATCCTTCGGGCCGATGTCGGCACTGATGACGCGGACATCATGAAGAAGGCGAAGTGGGAGGTCATGGACAAGACCACCGTGCGCGGCATCTTCGAGTACGACCAGTCGATGATGGACCGCCTGTCGAAGGCGAGGCGCCTGACGCTCGATTTCGAGGACGATGACGACGACAGTATCGAGATGCAGGTACCGCGTGCCGGCGAAGCGCTAGCGGCGTTGAAGTTCTGCGAGGAGAACCGGAAATAAGTGGTCGCTGCCGGCCGTGAAGCCGTCAGAACGTCGGCAACGAAGTGGGTGGCAGCGAACCGGCGCGTGACTCATCGCACACAGTCCGCGCGCTGTTCGCATTTATCCTAGTCTTTGGCGAAACAGTCCAAGCCGCACCCTGCGGTTGACGTTACGCAAGGACGATGTTCGATATTCCAGCATCTGGCTGCAACGTTTTTTCCTCGTCGAAGGCGGCAATTGACCGGCCCGACGTCTCCGTCAGTTCCCGGATCGCGAGCTCTCCGTCTCGGACGGGCCGCATGCAGATCGCGTCGCCCGTCCGATGACGACCCATCAGGCAAGCCGGTTCTCGTCTCTCATCGGCGAGATCTACGACGCGGCGGTTGACCCCGCCTTGCGCAGCGGCGCGTTGGAACAGGTTTCGCAGTTCGTCGGTGGTTGCGCCGCGATGATCCTGTCCAGGGATTCGGCACGGCTTTCGATCGAGATTCACCAGCATTTTGGAACCGACGCCCGCTTCCGACAGCTTTATCGCGACCGGTATGTGGAGCTCGATCCTCTGCTCGACCGTCATCTCACCTTCGCGCCCGAACAGACGATCGGCGTGACCGACATCATGTCCCATGCTGATTTTCTCGAGACGAGCTTCCATCGCGAGTGGGTGGAACCGCAGGGGGCCATAGACCTTGCGACCGTCGCGCTCGAGAAGACGGCCGCGCGCACCACGATCCTGCAGGTGTTGCGCCATCGCTCCCGCGGAACCGTCGACGAGGCGATGCGCGAGCGCATGCGGCTGCTCGCTCCGCACATCCATCGGTCGCAGATCATGGGCCGGCAGATCAGGGCGCGCTCGCATACGGTGGACGACCTTGCCGACGTCCTCGACGGATTGAACACGGCGATCTGCCTGCTCGACGCGGATGGCCGCGTCGTTCATGCCAACGCGGCATGCCGCCAGTTGTTCGCCGATGCCAATCTGCTTGCGATCGTCGG
This sequence comes from Bradyrhizobium sp. AC87j1, assembly GCF_002936975.1. Lineage (NCBI taxonomy): Bacteria > Pseudomonadati > Pseudomonadota > Alphaproteobacteria > Hyphomicrobiales > Nitrobacteraceae > Bradyrhizobium > Bradyrhizobium sp. AC87j1. The sequence continues at coordinate 13,307 of NZ_PTFE01000006.1, read as the reverse complement.
TGACCGGATCGTGGCCCGCAACACCCAGACTGACAAAATATTCCGCGGCCTGTGCGAATTCGATGAAGGCACACATTCCGCCGCTCGTCGTCAGATCGAACTTGCGACGTCGGCCGATGGGCAGCATTATCTGCTCCATGCTTTTCCGCTGAAGCGGGATCGCAGCCTGCCGCGGGACATTGCGGCCACGATGCTCTTCGTTCAAAGAGCTTCCATGCTGCCGCTGCTCGCAACCGATGCGATCGCAGCAGCCTTCAGGCTGACGCCGTCTGAATTGCGCGTGTTGATGGCGATTATCGAGATCGGCGGTGTTCCCGACATCGCCGCAAAACTCGGTATCGCCGAGACGACGGTGAAGACGCATCTCGGTCGCCTGTTCGAGAAGACAGGCGCCGGCAGGCAGGCTGATCTGGTGAAGATCGCCGCCGGCTTTGCCGTGCCGTTCGCGCGGCGAACGAACGGCGATGACAGCGTCGCGTGATTCATTGCGCATGCCTCGTGCTACGTGCCGCATTCTCAATCCATTGTGATGATCCGCGCTCGCGGGTCATCCGAATGCAGGACGCGAGTCATTCGAGACTTTCGTATATCGCGCTTCTGATAATTGAAGAGCAGCGAGCGCCGCGAAGCTTGCCACAACGGCATCGAACGCGCGTGTGGAGGAAACGACAGCGCGTGGCGGGGTCTGCTCGTCGGCTGGAGAGATTGCAGTGAGCAGCATGGTTGATTTTTCCGTTCTCAATGTTTCAACGAACGAAATTCCCGAAAACGAGCGCATCCCGTTGCTTCGCGATTTCTATTGCCGCGGGGTGCTGAAGGCGGAGGTCGAGGCAAGGGATGGAAAGCCGGCCGCGGCGAGCTTCACCTCTCATGTCCTGCCGGAAGCCCAGTTGTTGATCGGGGGCCTGTGCGGAGCGCGGGTCATTCGCACCAAGCAACTGGTGGCCGATGGCGACGACAGCCTCGCCCTGATCGTGAACAGGTCCGGCGTTCTCGGCATATCCGAGCGGGGGCACGATCTGAGGCTTCATGCAGGAGAGGCGGTGCTGACGAGCGCGGAGGACGTCACGACGTTCGAGCGGCTGTCGCTGGGAAGCTGCTTCTCGCTACGCGTGCCGAGGCGCGTGCTGGCGCCGATGATCGTGGACGTCGACGATGCCGTGATGCGCGTCATGCTGGAAAGCTCCGCCGGACTGAGGCTGCTGGTCGACTACGCGGTAACGCTGGTGCGGGAGAAGGCGTTCGCGACGCCCGTGCTGCGGCAGCTCGGGGTCGGGCATCTCCACGATCTGCTGGCGCTCGTCCTCGGTGCTACCGGTGAAGCGCGGGAGCTGGCCGGCCGGCGTGGCATCAAGGCGGCGCGGCTCCAGAAGGCGAAAGTCTCCATCGCCAACAATTGCTGGCGGCAGGAACTGTCGGTGGCCTCGGTTGCCCAGGAGCTCGGCGTGACGCCGCGCTATCTCCAGCGCCTGTTCGAGGCCGACGGCAAGACGTTCTCGTCATTCCTGATCGAGCAACGCGTCAAGCGCGCGCATCGCATGCTGCGGGAGCCCGGATACGCCGGGCGAACGGTGAGCTCGATCGCCTACGATGTCGGCTTCGGCGATCTCTCTTATTTCAACCGCTGCTTCCGGCGGACCTATAACGCGACGCCGAGCGACATCAGGAGCGGCGAGATGCCGTGACCGTGCGCCACTGAATTTCTGCCAACTGCCGATTTCAGCCAGCAGACAGGGATCCGGCGTGATCCCTGATTGCGAAGCCATGACCCAATCGTTGCGTGCGGCATCCGCAGCCGGAGTATTGAATGCGCCGTTTCTTTTTCGACCTCCTAGTCGGCAATATCGTGAAGATCGACCCGGGCGGCATGGTGTTCGAATGTGCGGAAGCGACATTCGTGGTGGCCAACGAGATGGCAAACCATCTGTTCGTCTGGCGCGACGATCTGCGCGATCGCGACGCCTGGATCCGCGTCAGAGACAACAGCGGCCGCAAAATCTATCGCGCACCGGTCTGGTCGGAGTGCGCCGAGAAGCAGGGTTGGGACCAGGCGTGAGTGCCGCTTCGGTGTAGCAACTCTGCACCAGTGCGGAACGAAGCGCTTTCGGTTCGTTCTCGGCTGAAGCGCGGTCGTTTCCGTCCAAGTCGGGCCATTGGCGTCCTTCTACCTTAGCGTTCAGCGAATCCAGGGTTCGCTGCCGAGCACCTTCCAATGGAGGAGTCCGGCATCAACATGCCTGCGCTGCCATCAAGCGCAAGGTTTTCTGGGGAACGAAGACGATGAATGTGACGGCTCTTGGTGACTTCGCGCAGCGGCATTTGGTGTGGCGATCGATGCGCCTTCTGGTGTTCGCTGCGCCGCTGTTGGCCGTCGATCAAGCCGAGGCTGCGTGCACGCCGGCGGCACCGGTCAGCAATGCGACCATCGTTTGCTCGGGTGATGTCAACGCTCAGCAGGCCCCCAACAACGGATATGGGACAAGCCAGGACGACAACAATATCTATCGGATCGAGACCGGGGCCAAGGTGCACGGAAGCGCCTTCGGCATCCAGAGCGGCGATGGCAACGTCATCATCAATGGCGGCATCATTGATGGCGCGCTAGCGTCGGGTCTCAGCGGCTTCGGTTTGACGGTGTCGAATCTCAGCGGCGCCACGATCACCGGCTTTCATGCGGTTCTGGCGTCGACACTCACGCTCGACAATGCGGGCATGATTGCGAGCGAAGCCGGGGGAAGGGGGAGCGGGGTCGAAGCCGCGACGGCCACCGTGCGAAATTCTGGCACGATCGCCGGCGTCGGGCCCGATACGATCGGGATCAATGGCGCCACGGTCAACGTGGTCTCGAACACCGGAACGATCTCGGGAGATGCCCGCGGCATCAAGGGTACGACCCTCAACATCACCAATGATGCCTCAGGTATCATCTCGCAATTTGCAGCGACCGGAGGCGCGATCGAGGCCTCCGGTGTGGCGACGGTGGCAAACGCAGGCAACATCGCCGGTCACGCGTTCGGCGTATCCGGCAAGAACGTTGACGTGTCCAATTTCGCCTCCGGCGCCATTGGTGCCGACGGCGGTACTAGCAACGCCATTCGCGCGGACCTCACTGCAAGCGTGACGAACAGCGGCACGATATCGAGCGTATCGAGCGCAATCTTTGGTACGAGCGTCAATGTGACCAACACAGGGCTGATTGCGTCGATACTCGGCTCCGGCATGAGCGCCAGCACCGTGAACCTGGACAATATCGGAAAAGTCACGGCAGATCGCGGCGTCAACGCACTCGTCGGCAACGTCAACAATTCCGGATCCATCATTGCGGACAGCGCAGCCGTCAGCGCCAACGTCGCCAATGTGACGAACACCGGCTTTCTCCAGGCCTCGACCCTCAGTGGCACCGGAATCTCGGCGACCCAAGCCAACGTCATCAATTCCGGCACCATTATCGCCAGAACTGGCATTTCTTCCAGCGACGGGTCGAACATCACGAATTCCGGTACGATCACCGGCACCAGCGGGACGGCGATTAAATTATCGAGCAAGGCCGACACGCTGACGCTGCTGCCGGGCTCGAAGATCAATGGCGTGGTCGATTTCGGCTTCGGCAATGACGTCGTCAACGTCAACTTCATTCCGCTGAGCAGCCGGGTGGCGTCGCTGACGAGCATCCAGCTCCCGACCTTCGTCAACTTCAATGGCACCATCAACACCAACAGCGGGGGCTTCGATGGCCCGAAGGTCTTTGCCGGCGGCACGCTCGCAACGCTCGATCCCACCGCGCTGGCACAGACCGACCGCACGCTGATGGATTTCACCGGTGGTGTCTCTTCCCTGGTGCAGGCACGCCTGAGCGGGGGCGCTGGGCCGGCCGGCAGCAACATGATGGCAATGGCCTATGCGCCGGAGACCGGTCCCTTCACAAAGGCGCCTCGCAGCCTCTGGTCTGATCCCGCGCCGATCACGGTCTGGGCCAACAGCTTTGGCGGCCAGCGCATCCAGGACGAGACCACATCCACGCTGCGCGCGACCTCGACGGCGTGGGGCGGGGCCATCGGCATCGACCGCAAGGTGCAGCCGAACTGGCTGGTCGGCGCCTTCCTCGGTGGCGGGCAGGGCGGCCTCTCGGTCGATCTCAATTCGCAGTCGGTGGACACCAATTACGCCTTCGCCGGCGTCTACAGCCGGTTCGAATGGGCTTCGCAATTCTTCGACGTCACGATCCAGGGCGGCAACGCCGACAACAGGTCGCGCCGCCTGGTGTTGAACAACGCGGCCGTCGGCGGCATGGAGACGGCAACCGCGAACTACAGCGGATGGTACGTGAGTCCAGAGGTTGCTTACGGCTACAAACTCAATATCGGCAACGGCTACGTGCTGACGCCGACGGCGCGGCTGCGTTATGTCGCGGGCCGGTTCGACGGCTACAGCGAGACCGGTTCGGCGCAAGGGCTGTCGGTCGGCGGCCGTACGCTGCAGGATTTTGAGGAGCGGGGCGAGGTCGATCTCTCGCGGGTGACGAGCCTTGCCGGCGGCGAGCTCAAGGCCAACGTCCATGGCGGCGTCATCGCCCTCCAGCGCGTCGGCGACACCACCATCAACACCGTGCTGCTCGGACAGAATCTGTCCTTCGTGACGCCGGGCAGCCGCAGCACCGTCGGCGCGGTGGCCGGCCTCGGCTTCGACTACCGCAGCGGGGCCAATTTGTCCGTGTTTGGCGCGGTCGAGGGCATGATGATGTCCGACCAGAGCCGCACCGGCACGGCCAAGGGTGGCGTTCGCGTCGCGTTCTGAGCCGGCACCAGCCCTGGCGGCTCGAACACGATGCCGCCGGCCGGGCTCCATCCGCCCGGCCGGCGCCTCCTCCGATCGGAGGATGTCGCATGCTACGGTTGTGTTATGCTCCCCGGCATTGATCATTCAGTGCCATTTTGAGCCATGCACGGATCGCAAAAGCTGCCCGATCTCGTCGAGTCCATCTACGATGCCGGGCTCGATCCTTCGCTGTGGAATAACGCGGTGGCCGGCATCCGGGATTTCGTCGGCGGCCAGGCCTGCGGGCTGTTCTCGAAGGATTCGATCAGCAAATCCGGTGTCACGCATTACTATTGTGGAGCGGACCCGCACTACATCCAGCTCTATGCCGAGACCCATTCGAAGTTCGATCCGCTGACGGTCCTGCCGCCACACGGCCGGATTGTAAGCATTCCGGATCTCGTCAATTTCGATGAGTACCGGCGCGGGCGCTTCTACCAGGAATGGATGCAGCCGCAGGGCTGCAGCGATGCGGCCAATGTCGTGCTCGAGATGTCGAATGCGAGCTGCCCGGTGATGATGACCGTGCTGTCGGGCCGCCGCATGGTCGATCGGCGCATGAAGCGGCGCCTTTCGCTGCTGGTGCCGCACGCAAGCCGCGCGCTGCTGATTAACCGCGCCATGACCGCGCAACTGACGCTGGCGACGGCACTGGCGGACGTGCTCGACAGTTTGACGGTCGGGATCTTCCTGCTCGACGGCCTCTGCCGCCTGGTGCATGCGAATTCGGCCGGTCAGCTCCTGCTCGCGGCCGATGACGTGGTGCGGTCCGTTGCCGGGCAACTCGTGACCAGCAACGCTGAGGCCAATCGGAGCCTGCGCAAGGCGTTTGCGGACCATCGCGACGGTGCAGTGCTGGCCGCAGGCGGCGGTGCGATTCCGCTGTTGTCCGCCACCGGCGAGCGCTACGTCCCTCACATGCTGCCGTTGTCGTCCTTGCTGCGCAACGGCAGCGAGTGCGTGGTCGATGCCGCCGGTGCGCTGCTTGTGCGCAAGGTGTCGCTCGGTGGACAATCCTGTGGCGAATTGATCGCGCGAACGTTCGAGCTGACGCCAGCGGAGCTCCGCGTGTTCCTGTCGATCGTCGAGGTCGGCGGCGTCCCGGAGACGGCGGCTACACTCGGTATCGCGGAGACGACCGTGAAAACGCATCTGCATCGCGTCTTCGCCAAGACCGGCGTGTCCCGGCAGGCCGATCTCGTCAAGCTCGCGGCGGGATTTGCCAATCCGCTCGTCCACTGAAGATCGCCGTCGGCGTTGAACCTTTTTCGCCCGCGACAGACTCACAGGAGCCGCCGGGCACGAAGAACATTCCGCAAATCTCCGACTTTGACCATTGGCTCTTCCGATGCCCCGATCTCCGAGACATTCCGAGCTGATCGAGAGCATATATGATGCCGGACTCCACCCTGAGCTGTGGAGCGACGTCGTCGTCATGCTCAATGCGTTCATCGGCAGCCAGGCCTGCGGCCTGATCTCGAAGGATACGGTCAGCAAGTCCGGGGCGACCCATTATTATTGCGGAGTCGATCCGCACTACATCCAGCTCTATTCCGAAACCTACTCCCGGTACGATCCGCTCGCCCGGCTTCCTGGGTACGGCGAGGTGCGCAGCATTCCGGACCTCGTGAATTTCGACGAGTACCGCCGCGGGCGCTTCTATCAGGAATGGCTGCGCCCGCAGGGCTGCATCGACGTCGCCAACGTGGTGCTGGAACAGTCGAAGTCGCCGTGCCCGATGTTGCTGACCGTCATCCCGGGCAGGGAGATGCTCGATGCCGAGCAGCGCGCGCGAATGCAGTTCCTGGTTCCCCATGCGAGCCGGGCGCTGATGATCAACCGCGCGATCGAGCGGAAGCAGCAACGCGCGACCGCACTGGCCGACGTCGTGGACCGCCTGAATGCCGGCGTCATCCTGCTCGATGCAGCCTGCCAGATCGTCCATAGCAACCCGGCGGCCGAGACGATCCTGGCCGCGGACGATGTCCTGCGCTCGATCTCGGGCCGGCTGGTGACGAGATCCTCCGAGGCCAATCTGGCCCTGCGTAATATCTTCCGCGATCCGGGAGAGGTGGCTCTGGCTGCGGCCGACGGTCGAAAGATCCCTTTGACGTCGCACGACGGTTCGCACTACGTCGCGCACGTGATTGCGCTGCCCTCGCTGCTGCGCGATGGTGCGACCGAGCGCACGTCGGCCGTTGGGGCCTTGCTGATCTGGAAGGCGGAACTCGACAGCCGCTCATGTGCCGGCCTGATCGACCGCACGTTCGAGTTGACGCCTGCGGAACTGAGGGTTCTGCAATCGATCGTCGAGGTCGGCGGAGTGCCGGAGACCGCGGCCGCATTGGGGGTCGCCGAGACGACGGTGAAGACGCATCTGCACCGCGTCTTCGCCAAGACCGGCGTGTCCCGTCAGGCCGATCTGGTCAAGCTTGCGGCGGGATTCTCCAATCCGCTTCTGCACTGACACGAATGCGCGTCGCGGGCTCTTCGCTGCAGCACGCCGACAGGTTCAAAGAGAGATATCATTAGAAAGTTATCGCGCGTCATTCGATCGAATGACGCGATTTTTTGCGTTCTCTTCTACAGACACGTCACACGATTTCTTGTTCGACGTATCAGACTTCTTTGTGAAGCAACTCACATCAGACTGGGGTGAATCTCATCATTCTCTCGCACAGGTTGAGAGGAGGTCGTCATGCGAAGGACGTCACTTGCCATGGCCGACAAGTTCCGCGACATCGTCGCTCGCATCGGCGCCGTGTTCCGCGAGCAGCGCAAGATCGACGCGCAACGCGCATTGCAACGCTATCACCACTTGCTGGCCCAGCCCGGCGACACATTGCCTTTGAACGAAATCATTCCGGTCAGCAAGCAAGAGGATGTTTCAGGAAATGCCCACGGATCTGATGCGCGCGAGAGCGCCGCCGGCGAGCCCGCCTACGAGCGCGCGTAATTTCAACATCGTCGCGATTGCGCTGACCGGGGCGCTCGTCGCTCTTCAGCTGGTCGGGCTGGCGCTTCTGGAACGATCCCACGCCCATGCGATGCAAATGTCGTTTCCGCGCGAACCGGCGGCCTGCACAGACACCCCGGATGTTGCCGTTCCGCAGATCCCCTATGATTGACCGGAGGACGGTCCGTGCCTGATGTCACGACTCTGATTCTGCTTAGCGTTGCCGTATTCGCCGGCGCCTTCGTTTCGGGACTCTCGGGCTTCGCGTTTTCGGCCGTCGCGGGCACGATCCTGCTGCGGGTGTTTCAGCCGCTCGAAGCCGTGCCGCTGATGATGGCTTGCAGCATCGGCGTGCAGGCGACCAATCTGTGGGCGCTCCGGCGCAGTATCCGTTGGGAGGGCAGTCTGCTGCTGATCGTCGGCGGATTGATCGGCGTTCCCATCGCGGTGTCGCTGTTGCAGAGCGCGGATACGCATCTGCTCAGGCGCGGCTTCGGCATCATCGTCGCGCTCTATGCCGCGTATATGCTGCTGCGCCCGACGCTGGTGACCGCCGGCGAGGCGGTCGGCCGGCACTGGGTCGCGCTGATCGGGTTCGGAGGAGGGCTCGTCGGCGGGCTCACCGCGATGCCGGGCGCAATCCCGACGATCTGGTGCGACATGCGCGGCATGCCCAAGAGCGAGCAGCGCGGCCTGGTGCAGCCCTTCATCGCGGCTATGCAGCTGTTTGCCATCGCGCTGCTGGTCGGGCATCAGGACCTGTCGTCAAAGGTCTTCGTCGACCTTGCCGTCAGCCTGCCGGCGCTGTTCGCCGGCTCGGCGCTTGGCGTGATCGCATTCCACCGGGTCAACGAGACGGTCTTTCGCAAGACCGTGCTCGTTCTGTTGCTCGTGTCGGGGATTTCCCTGATCTAGTGTCCTTGGACTTCGTGAAGTCCTTGGACCGGTGCCGCGCTGATGTCGCTGCCGTGATGCACCAGCGGCTTGTTACCGGTTACGGTCCGCAGCAGCACATAGAACACCGGCGTCAGGAACAGGCCGAACACGGTGACGCCGATCATGCCGGAGAACACGGCAACGCCCATGGCTCGCCGCATCTCCGAGCCCGCGCCGGTCGAGAGCACCAGCGGCAGCACGCCCATGATGAAGGCCATCGACGTCATCAGGATCGGGCGAAGCCTTAAGCGGCTCGCCTCGATCGCGGCGCGGATCGGCGTGCGCCCGGCGAATTCGAGCTCACGCGCGAACTCGACGATCAGGATAGCGTTCTTGGCCGAGAGCCCCACGAGAACGATCAGGCCGATCTGGGTGAAGACGTTGTTGTCGCCCTTGGATATCCAGACGCCGAACATGGCGGCAAGCAGGCCCATCGGCACGATCATGATGATCGAGAGCGGCAGGGTCAGGCTCTCGTAGAGCGCGGCCAGCACCAGGAACACCAGCAGGATCGCCAGCGGAAACACCCAGAGGCCGGAATTGCCCGCGATGAACTCCTGATAGGTCAGGTCGGTCCACTCGAAGGCAAAGCCGGGCGGCAACGTCTCCGCGGCGATCCGGGTTGCCGCCTCCTGCGCCTGGCCCGACGAGAAGCCGGGCGCGGCGGCGGCGTTGATGTCGGACGACAGGAATCCGTTGTAGCGGATCGCACGCTCCGGTCCCGCGCTCTGGCGGATATTGAGCAGCGCCGACAACGGCACCATGTCGCCGGAGGACGAGCGCACCTTCAACTGCCTGATGTCGTCGGCACGTGCACGGAACGGCGCGTCGGCCTGCACATAAACCGAATAGGTGCGGCCGAATTTGTTGAAGTCATTGACGTAGTAGGAGCCCAGGTAGATCTGCAGCGTGTTGAAGACTTCAGTCACGGGCACGCCAAGCTGCAGCGCCTTGGTGCGGTCGATGTCGGCGAAGAGTTGGGGCACGTTGACCTGGAAGCTGGAGAACACGCCCGCGATCTCCGGCGCCTTCTGCATCGCAGCCATGAACGCGTTGGTCGCCTCGTTCAGCGCCTCGTAGCCGAGACCGGCGCGGTCCTCGATCTGCAGCTTGAAGCCGCCGATGGTGCCAAGGCCGTTGACCGGCGGCGGCGGGAACATGGCGATGAAGGCCTCCTGGATGCCGGCGTACTTCTTGTTCAGGTCGGCCGCGATGGCATTCCCGCTCAGGGCCGGGCCCTTGCGCTCGTCGAATGGCTTGAGCGTCGAGAACACGATGCCGGCATTGGACGAGTTGGTGAATCCGGAGATCGACAGACCGGGGAAGGCCACGGAGCTCTCCACACCGGGCTGGGTTAGCGCGACGTCGCTCATCTTGCGGATGACCTCTTCGCTACGGTCGAGCGTCGCGCCGTCGGGCAGGCGGGCAAAACCGACGAGATACTGCTTGTCCTGTCCGGGCACGAAGCCGCTCGGCACTTGCTGGAACAAGAAGGCGGTGAGGCCGACCAGGACCACGTAGAGCCCCATCACAGCGGCCTTGCCCGAGATCACCTTGGTGACGGTGCCGCTGTAATTATCCGAGGAGCGCGTGAAGGCCTTGTTGAAGCCGCGGAAGAACCAGCCAAGGCTCTTTTCCATGATGAGCGTCAGCCGGTCCTTCGGCTCGTTGTGTCCCTTGAGCAGCAGCGCCGACAGCGCCGGCGACAGCGTCAGTGAGTTAACCGCTGAGATCACGGTCGAGATCGCGATCGTCAGTGCGAACTGCTTGTAGAACTGCCCGGTGAGGCCGGAGATGAAGGCAAGGGGAACGAACACCGCGATCAGCACCATGGCGATGGCGATGATCGGGCCCGACACCTCGCGCATGGCCTGATAGGTGGCGTCGCGCGGCGACAGCCCGGCCTCGATGTTGCGCTCGACATTCTCGACCACGACGATGGCGTCGTCGACGACGATGCCGATGGCGAGCACGAGGCCGAACAGGCTGAGCGCGTTGATGGAGAAGCCGAACACGTGCATCACCGCGAATGTGCCGACGATCGACACCGGCACGGCCAGCAGCGGGATGATCGAGGCCCGCCAGGTCTGGAGGAACAGGATCACCACCAGCACCACCAGCGCGATCGCTTCCAGCAGCGTGTGGATGACGGCCTCGATCGAGGAGCGTACGAACTGGGTGGGGTCGTAGACGATCTGGTAGGACACGCCTTCCGGCATGTTCTTCTTGATCTCGGCCATGGTGGCGCGGACGTTATCTGAGATCTGCAGCGCGTTGGAACCCGGCGCCTGGAAGATCGGGATCGCCACCGCCTGCTTGTTGTCGAGCAGCGAGCGCAGGCCATATTGCGATGCGCCGAGCTCGATCCGCGCGACGTCGCGCAGCCGCACGACCTCGCCGCGCGTGCCGGTCTTGACCACGATGTCGCCGAACTGCTCTTCGCTGGACAGTCGGCCTTCCGCATTGACGGACAGCTGCAGGTCGATGCCCTGCACGTTCGGGGAGGAGCCGACGACGCCGGCGGCGGCCTCGACGTTCTGCGCCTGGATCGATTTGACGATGTCGCTCGCGGTCAGGCCGTGCTCGGCCGCCTTCTGCGGATCGACCCAGACCCGCATCGAATAGTCACCAGCGCCGTAGAGCTGCACGTCGCCGACGCCGTCGATCCGCGCCAGCCGGTCCTTGACGTTGAGCACCGCGTAGTTGCGCAAATACGTCATGTCGTAGCGGCCGTTCGGCGACAACAGATGCACGACCATGGTGAGGTCGGGCGAGGACTTCTTGGTGATGATGCCGAGCTGGCGCACCACTGCGGGCAGGCGCGGCTCGGCCTGTTGCACACGGTTCTGCACCAGCTGCGTCGCCTTGTCGGGGTCGGTGCCGAGCCGGAACGTCACCGTCAGCGTCATCGCGCCGTCGGTGGTCGCTTGGCTCGACATGTAGAGCATGTTCTCGACGCCGTTGATCTGCTCCTCGATCGGGGTCGCGACCGTCTCCGCGATCACCTTGGGATTGGCGCCGGGATAGGTGGCGCGCACCAGGACCGACGGCGGCACCACGTCCGGATATTCCGAGATCGGCATCGCGAACAGCGAGATCAGGCCGGCAAGGAAAATCAGGACCGACAGCACGCCGGCAAAAATCGGACGATCGATGAAGAATTTTGAGAGATTCATGGCTTTGCCCCTGGGCAATATCCTGCGTGTCTCCGCCAACTCACCCCGTCATTCCGGGGCGCGCGCTCAGCGCGCGAACCCGGAATCCTGAAGTGAGATGGATCGGAGTTTCCAAACTGCTGGATTCCGGGTTCGCGCTACGCGCGCCCCGGAATGACAGAGAACACTAGCGTTGCACGACGTCCTGGTTGCTGTGGTTCGAAGCTTGCTGCCCACGCGCGCCCATCGCTGCGACCTCCGTCTTGAGGAGGACGCCGGGACGCACGCGCTGCAGGCCGTTGACGACGATACGATCGCCGGACTTCAGGCCCGAGGTGACGATGCGAAGCCCGTCGACGGCGCTGCCGAGCGTGATCGGACGGTAGACCGCGCGGCTGTCGTCGCCGACCGCCATCACGAACTTCTTGTCCTGATCGGTCCCGATCGCGCGCTCATCGATCATCACCAGCGTCTGCTGCTTCGGCTGGCCCATGCGCACGCGGGCGAACTGGCCGGGGATCAGACGCCCGTCCTCGTTCCGGAACACCGCGCGCACCCGGATGGTGCCGCTCTGGCCGTTGACCTGGTTGTCGATGAGCTGGATGTGGCCTTTCGCCGAGAGGCCGCCGGAGGTCGCCATCTCCACGGGGATCTGGTCGAGCTTGCCGCGTCCGCCCTTGGCGTCCGCGATCGAGTTCAGCGCACGCAGCACGACCTCTTCGTCCGCATCGAAGGATGCATAGATCGGATTGATCGAGACCAGCGAGGTCAGCACCGGGGAGGCGGTGCCCGCGGCCACGAGATTGCCGACGGTGATCTCGATCTTGCCGACGCGGCCGTCCACGGGCGCGCGCACCTCGGTGTAGTCGAGATTGAGCTTTGCAGTCAGGAGCGTTGCCTCGGCCGCCTTCACGCTGGCGATCGCTTCGCGGTTGGCGTTCTCGCGCTGGTCGAAGTCGCGGCGCGTCACGACGGCGTTGCCGACCAGCTGTGCGCCGCGTTCGACCTCGCTGGTGGTGAACACCACGCGCGCCTTTGCGGCCTCGAGCTGGGCGTTGGCCTTGTCGACCTCGGCGGCGTAAGGCGCCGGATCGATCTTGAACAGCACGTCGCCAGCCTTCACCAGCGTGCCTTCGGTGAAGTTGGTGGAAAGGATCGCACCGGCAACGCGCGGGCGAAGCTCGACGCGGTTGATGGCTTCCAGCCGGCCGGAGAAATCGTCCCACAGCGCGGTCTGCCGCGGCTCGATCATGGCAACCGTGACGGACACCGCCTGTTCAGCCGCGGCGGCCGTTGCGGTTGCCTGAGCGGAACGAAGATAGTGGCCGGTCGCAATCGTACCGGCCACAGCAAGGGCGCCGACGATGGCGACGCCGCCAAGAAGGCGGCGAAGGCGGCCGGCACGGGAGGTATTTTGGGAGGGGGGCATTTGCGCGCTCCAGATA